>BBVC01000066.1 GCA_001192655.1 Caedimonas varicaedens | reverse complement strand
CACTCCAACACCAAAGAGATCCGCCGTTTCAGCAAAACTCAAATTTTTCTTCTTTTTTACAGATAAAACACGAAGTCTAAAATCTAATGAATAGGTCATGGAATAATCCTCTTAAAAATTATCCATAATATAACCATTTTAAAGGTTTTTAGCTATATCTGTAGATAAATCCAAATTGCTTCAGATCCTTGTTAACCTGATTCAAAATGCCAAGGATGCTGTGCGCATGAATCCTGCAAATGTTAATAGAAAGATTAATCTTTCTATTAAAAAAGATGCAACAGGAAAAGATGTTTATATCAGTGTAGAAGATAACGGGGTAGGCATTGATCCCGACCACCTTGCAAAGATTTTTTCTTTCGGTTTTACAACGAAGAAAAACGGACATGGGTTTGGGTTACACGCAAGCGCATTGGCCGCCAAAGAAATTGGGGGAAGCCTCAAAGTAGAAAGTCAGGGGGTAGGAAAGGGTGCTGTCTTTACCGTTGCCCTACCTATTAATAATAATTGAAACGGGGGAATCAATGACTTCTTCAACAAATAATCTGCGTATTATCATTATTGATGATAACCCTGAAATTCATAAAGACTTTATCAAGATTTTAGCAACAGATCAGTCTTCTGTAGAAGTCCTGAATGATTTGGAGAAAGCTCTCTTTGCGCAGGAAGATATAAAGCCCGCCCAATTGATATTGCCTCACTTTGAAATAGACACAGTTTCTCAAGGGCAAGAAGGTGTAGAATATATCAAAAAGGCTTTAAAAGAAGGAAAACCCTACGCTCTTGCCTTTGTTGATGTGCGTATGCCACCAGGATGGGATGGTATTGAAACAATCAAGCATATTTGGGAACTTGATCGTGATATGCAGATCGTTATCTGTACGGCTTACTCTGATTATAGCTGGGAAGAAACAATTGATGAGCTAGGCGTCAGTGATAACCTGCTTATTCTCAAAAAACCGTTTGATAATGTTTCAGTGCGCCAGCTTGCATGTGCGCTGACCAAAAAATGGCAACTTATGCAAGAGTCAAGAGAACATACGGAATCTCTTGAAAAACATATCCAGGAACGTACGGATTCTCTCCAAAAATCCTTATCCCTGACACGGGCAACTCTAGAATCTTCTACAGATGGAATCTTAGTTGTTGATAGTGCTGATAAAGTTATTGATTTTAACAAAAATTTCGTCACTTTATGGAAGATCTCTTCTTCTATTATGGATCTGAAAGATAATAAAATTATCGTTGAGTATGTCAGTGAGCAATTACAGGATCCCAAAGAGTTTTTAGCCAACATCCAGAAAATTAAGAGCCATCCGGAAGAAAAAAAGTTTGATGTTTTGAAATTCGTTGATGGAAGGGTTTTTGAGCGCTATTCACAGCCTCATAAAGTGAACGGAAAGACTGTAGGACGTGTATGGAGTTTTCGCGATGTTACAAAGCGAGTCTATCTTGAAGAAAAGCTGGAATACCAGGCGACGCACGATACGTTAACGGATTTGCCCAACCGTGCTCTATTGAGCGATCGTATTAACCAGGCGATTGCAGCAGCAAAGCGCGATCATACTTTTGTGGGTGTTCTTTTCTTTGATCTGGACCGTTTTAAATTGATTAATGATAGCTTGAGTCATGAAGCAGGTGATGAACTTTTAAAATCCTTTGCCAAAAGAATAAAAGAAAGTATTCGGGAAGGGGATACGCTTTCCCGAATCGGAGGAGATGAATTTGTGATGGTTTTGCCAAATCTTCACAAAGAAGAAGAAGCCATGAGCATCGCCAATAAAGTACTTCTTCTCATGCAATCACCTTTTTTAATTGCAAAACGAAAAGTGATTGTAACAGCGAGTATCGGTATTTCCCTTTACCCCAAAGATGGAAAAAATTCTGATGAATTACTCAAAAATGCTGATTTGGCAATGTATCGTTCCAAAGAATCGGGCTCCAACCAATTTCAATTTTATACAGATGATTTGAACAAGCAAAGTCTGGAGTATTTAGAGAAAGAAACAGAGTTGCGTCAAGCTATTACCAAGAATGAATTATTTCTGTGCTATCAACCCCAGGTGAAATTAACGACAGGAGAGATTGTCGCCGTTGAAGCGCTTATTCGTTGGCAACATCCTAAAAAAGGTCTGCTTTTGCCTATGGACTTTATTCCTTTAGCAGAAGAAACAGGACTGATCATCCCTATAGGAGAATGGGTGTTAAGGACAGCCTGTCTCCAAAATAAAGCGTGGCAAGACAGTGGTTTTCCCCCTATTCGCGTTGCTGTTAATTTAGCCAATCAACAATTAAAACAACCCGATCTGGTGGCAATGATAAGGAATGTATTACAGGAAACGGGTTTGGATCCCCAATATCTTGAAATTGAATTGACTGAAAATGTCCTGATAAACAACATTGAAGTCATCAATCGAATCCATGAGCTCAAGGAAATGGGGATGCAAATCGCTCTGGATGATTTTGGAACGGGCTATACCAATATCAATTATCTTAAACAAATTCCCCTGAATTCCTTGAAACTTGATAAATCCATTATCGACAATATAGATTCAAATCGAAGCGACGAAGTGATTATGCAAGCCATTATTGCAATGGCAAGCAGCTTGAATTTTGAAGTCCTTGCAGAGGGAGTAGAGACGCAAAAACAATTGGATTGTCTTAAGACAGTGAATTGTGAAAATATTCAGGGGTTCTACTTTAGCAAACCTTTACTGTCGCAGGATATAGAAGAGCTTTTGAAGAAACCTGACTCTTTCAAGACTCAGGAGAATACTTATATTAAAGCTGTTTAGGATGATTTCAACTTTAGATTGAAAAAAATCTCTCTAAAGAAGAAATTTATTCTTCCTGCGCCGCCGCGTGCCATTTAGTGTAGGAGCTGTAAATCCCATCAAGGAAATATTCTGAACAAGCCAGCCGCTAAAGGCCAGGGCTATGATTTCCGCTATCTGAACAGCATAGGAATTTATCTGAATCATGGACACAAGCGGATTAAAGGCAGAATGTTTCCCCTTATCCTCCTGAGGAAATATTTCTTTGGATTGATCATCGTCACTCAGAGAATTGATTTGAGGATGTTCTTTGTACAAAGCAGGATGAGTCCTAAAAAGTTCTCTTTTATGTTCTTCTTCTTTCAAGTTATAGGGTGTCGCTCTATCGTAATGAGTTTTGACGTTTGACATCTTTTTTGTCTGTAACGTAAGAGAGGGTTCTATAGTTAGTTTTTTTCCTGTCTTCTGTCTCAGTATTTCTTCCATCATCGACAAGAAAGAACCTTTATTGCCAGGGAAAAACACAACAGAATCAGGTTCCCTCAATTTTTGGGGATCCAAAGGCGGTTTTTCTGTGCCACCATCTATCAAATTTTGCTGTTTGCTCTTCTCCCGGGTTTCTTCTCGTAAAGACGGATCTTCAATAAAATCAGATTCCATGAGCATAAAAGCTCTTGCTACAAAAGGGCGACGTTCATTTTCTGTAGAGAGCAGAAGAGAATGGGTATGAGCATAAGCATTTCCCAACACCTCTTTCTGGGGTAAAGATTGTTTTTTTTCTTCTGCTGAAGCCGAAATAACAGCACTCTCTTCATCAGAAGAAGGAATCTCTCTGTTTGAAAAAACAGTGTTTTTTTGCGAGCGCCGTTGTGAAATAAGATCAAATGCCTTCAATACTAAGGTACGATAAGGGTTATTCTGTTCTATGTAAGGAGATGAATCACCTTTATCGCCGAATCCAAACAATAAGATTACTTTTCTACGTTCAGTTTCAATAGCATCGGCTAGCTCTTCAATTTGTTCTTCTTCAGTAGAAAATCTGGGTATAAATGCTTTGCCATAAAACACCATTTTCATCATTTCTATATAAGGAAAACTTACTTCATAGACCTCTTCTTTAGACTTTTGAGAGGTCAATTTCTTGTTAAGAGAAGGTGTTTTAGGAAAAAAGTCATTCAGCAGGGACTTTTTTTGTTTGGGCCGAAAATCCTCTTCTTCTTCCTGTGTTCCCATTGAACTTCGCCATGTTCCTTCCATAAGAAAGAAAAAACTTGCAAACAATAAGATGGTCAAATTTTTGAAGCGCATAAAACCTGATCCTTTCAAGAGAGGAGATATTGGAACTTAGGATTCCTTTGCCCTCCGTACTTTTGGGTATATAAGCTTTCCCCCGTGGCTCAACCATTTGATTTCTGGGGCATCCTAACCAAATTCTTCCTTTGTGTCCAGTCTCGAGAGTAAATACCAAAACGTCCTGATCCTATGATTTCAAATTTACATTAGGTGCTAAAAGCTTTAGATTATAGACGTCAATTATAAAGAGAAGGATAACTTCATGCGTGTTCCTGTTTTAGCGCCTCTTCATCGTGAGGGATGGGTTTTTGTCGCTATTTTCCTTGTGTGTGCCGTAATACTGGGATTGATATCAGACACTTTGGGATGGATTGGCGTTATCCTGACGGGCTGGTGCGTCTATTTCTTTCGAGACCCTGAGCGGGTGACACCTATTCGTCCTGATCTCGTGATCAGCCCTGCCGATGGATTTGTCCAGGCGATTGTCCAGGCTAATCCTCCTCAAGAGTTGGGAATGAAAGGCGAAGATTGGAAACGGGTCAGCATTTTTCTGAGCGTTTTTGACGTGCATGTCAATCGCATCCCCTGTGATGGAACAATTACCAAAAGCGTCTACCATCCCGGAAAATTTTTTAATGCCTCTCTGGATAAAGCCAGTGAGCATAACGAACGTCAGGCTTTGACACTGATGGATAAAAAAGGGCGAGAAATTGCTTTTGTCCAAATCGCGGGACTTATCGCACGTCGCATTCTATGCGATGTCCAGGAAAAACAAGAGGTGCGGTCAGGAGAGAGGTTTGGTATGATTCGCTTTGGAAGTCGTGTTGACATTTATTTGCCTAAAGGCCTTTCTCCTCTTGTCATTGAAGGTCAACGAGTGATTGGGGGAGAGACAATTATTGCTGATTTCTCTTCTCAGGAACCTGAGCGTGTAGGCGAAATAAGATAATGAATAAAAAAGGAAAAACAGGTCGCCTGAAAGGATTGAATCGTCTGAGCGTTTCTCATCGATCGCGTCTGCAGGATCTTTCCATGGCGCGAATGCTTCCCAATATTGCAACAGTCATTGCGCTTTGCACGGGGCTTTCTTCTATCCGCTTTATCTTGCTTGAGCGTTATGAGTACGCTCTGGGAGCCATTATTGTTGCAGCTTTCTTTGATGCAATGGATGGCAGATTGGCGCGTCTTCTTGGGTCAGCCAGTGATTTTGGTGCCGAGCTTGATTCTCTTTCAGACTTTGTCAGTTTTGGCGTGGCTCCTGCGGTGGTAATGTACCTGATTTCCCTTAAGTATCTGGGGGGGATTGGATGGGGGATGAGCCTTATTTTTTGTGTGTGTATGGGATTGCGCCTTGCGCGGTTTAATACCAACCTGCGTGCATCAGCATTAACACAGCAACCAGGCTGGAAAAAAGACTTCTTCACAGGCGTGCCGGCTCCCGCCAGTGCTTTCATCTCCTTATGCCCTCTCTCGCTTTACCTTGCAACAGGACAAAAGCTTTTTATAAACCCCGTGATTTGCTCTTTATTTATGGTAGGCGCAGGTATTCTTGCGATTAGTCGTCTTCCTACCTATTCATTTAAAAACACCCAAATACCGCGAAAGATGGTTCCGTTGGCAATGTTACTGGTAGGCGGAGCTGTTGCTGCGCTTTTGAGCGATTTATGGCTGACTTTTTCCTTTCTGATTTTGGTTTATCTTATAACGATTCCCTTCAGCGTAAAGAATCATCGTCAACGTCTTAAAGTTTTTCTCGCTTCTGACGAACAGGAAATGACAGGAAAGAGTGGGTAATCACTGGTTATTATGATAACATTTCAGGATCAGATCAGCCGCTTCCTGGGCCGAACCCCATTTTTTGATTTTAACCCATTTCCCTACTTCAAGATCTTTGTAATGCTTAAAAAAATGGGCAATTTGATCTCTCAGGATAGCAGGCAAATCTTCATAACTCTTAATGTTTGAATAATAAGGATTCAGTTTATCCACAGGAACCATGAGTAATTTCTCATCCTCACCCGCTTCATCTTCCATGAAAAGAACGCCAATGGGACGAGAACGAACAATAGCCCCGGGAATGACCGGTGTTTTGGCGATGACCAAAGCATCCAGGGGATCTCCATCATCGGCCAGTGTATGGGGGATAAATCCATAATTGGCGGGGTAATACATCGCTGTATGCAAAAATCGATCTACAAATAATGCGCCAGATTCCTTATGAATTTCATATTTTACAGGGGGACCCCCATAAGGAATTTCAATAAGCACATTGACATCCCAGGGCAAATTTTCTCCAGCAGATATATGAGCAAGATTCATTTATTTTTCCTTTGAGTATAGATTAATCATCATACAAAAGATGATTAATCTTGGCAAAATTAATGCCAAAAACAAGGGAACACTACCTATTCGGTAATTTTTGATCAAGTAAAAAATGAAAATCTTTTCAACCAATACTCTTTTTATTCAGCTTTTTTGTCTGACTGGTGAAATGTTTTAGGAATAGATTTTTTTAAGAGGATCAAGTCCCATTTTTCCGTCTTGCCTTAACTCTTTATCCTCGATATAGTCCGCCCATGATCGGAGCGTAGCGCAGCCTGGTAGCGCATCACACTGGGGGTGTGGGGGTCGTGGGTTCGAATCCCGCCGCTCCGACCATTATAAATCCAGGTCTTATTTCTTGAAGAATTGTTCAGTAGGAATAGATTTTCGAACCTCGGTTTTTGGTACAGGGATTCCCCACATTGAAAGAATAAAAACTCCTGCCACAAGAATCAGGCTTATAACAATCCACAGAATTTTTAAAGGTATGCCCATCTTGAATTTCTCCCTCTTGCATCTCGCCTCGCAGTATACGATAACAGAGCAGAGGATCCATCATTTTTTTGGAGTTCTTTTATAGGAAGGGTTAAAAAAGAGGATGACTACTGCACGACTCATTATTTTACCGAAGACAATAACACTTGTTGGCATGATGGGAGTAGGTAAGACCAGTGTTGGTCGTAAACTAGCAAAACAATTGAGCGTCATGTTTCGGGATTCAGACCAGGAAGTTGAGAGTGCCGCAGGACAAACTGTCTCAAATATCTATGAGTGGTATGGTGAACAGGCTTTCAAAGACACGGAACGTCGAGTGATCAGTCGTTTATTATCAGAACGTCCTCATATCCTATCGACGGGCGTAGAAGCTTTCATTGATCCTGAGACGAGGAGAATCATTAAGGAGAATTCCTACTCTGTCTGGCTTAATGCGTCTCTTGATACCATTTATCCCCGTGTCGCCCATCGCTCTCATCGTCCCCAGCTGGAAAAAGGAAATAAGCAGGAAATTCTTGAACAACTGATTAATGAATATTATCCTATTTATGCAGAAGCCGATATTCAGATCGAATGCGATCATCAGTCTGCAGACCTGACTGTGGATAAAATTATCGACGAACTTGAAACGCGTTTCTGGAAATGAGCCCAGCATCCCGACAAAATGTCCTGGATCTGTTGGAATTTCAGCGCGAACTTGGCATCGATATTCTGGTGAGTGATGTTCCTACTGATAAAACGACTTTTAAGGATGAACTATTCTCTATGCCGTCAAAACAACAGTCTTTTCCTGAAAATGATGATGACGATGGAGCAGAATCTTCCCGGCTTTTATCTGTGCCTCAGGACATGCAGGGCGCTTATAAGCTGGCGCAAAGCTCAAGGACGTTAGCAGAATTACGGAATGCGCTTGAAAAATTTGAGGATTGCCCCTTAAAAAAAACAGCGACGCATCTTGTCTTTGCAGATGGAAACCCTGATGCCTCTATTATGGTTGTGGGAGAGGCGCCAGGAGCGGATGAGGATCGCCTGGGAGTTCCTTTTGTGGGAGTGAGCGGGCAGCTACTGGATCGCGCCTTTGCTGCGATTGGACTGGATCGTACCAAAATTTATATCAGCAATATCCTTCCTTGGCGTCCGCCTGGAAATCGACAACCGACCCCTCATGAAACCGCCCTGTTTTTGCCTTTTATTGAGCGTCACATCGAGCTTGTTTCGCCTGAAATCCTTATCCTCGTGGGGGGAACAGCTGCAAAAACATTATTGAAAACTAATGAAGGTATTGTCAAACTTCGGGGAAAATGGCACGCTTATCAAAGTGCTGGACTCAAGAAACCAATCAAGACGCTGGCAACTTTTCATCCTGCTTATTTACTGCGCTCACCAGGTCAAAAAAGATTCGTATGGTTGGATTTATTGAGTGTAAAAGCAATGATTGACTCAAAAAATGAGCTCTTTAAACTATTCACAAAGTAATAAAAGAAGTTTGCAGAACCATATTTATACTGTATAAAATTCTGATTACCTTTAAGAAGTACCCAAAATCATGAAAGCCACCCGAAAATTAATTTGGTTCATCCTGGCGATACTTGCCTTGTCCCTTTTTCTGGGGTATTGGTTTTTTATATCCAGAAATTCCGCTACACCTCAGGAAACAGATATTAAAGTTGTTGAAGTGGAAGAGGTGGGAATCAAAGATATTCAACAAACAATCCGTTTGATCGGAACAATTAAACCGAAAAATTCCACTGTTTTAATCGCTAAAACGGCTGGTATTCTGGATTCACTTTTACCTGCAGGCCAAGTTGTTAAAAAAGGGACATTGATTGCCAAAATTGATAACAATGAAATCGAAAGAAGTTATCTCCTTTCTGAATCTGTTGAAAAGCTTGCCCGAGATCAGTACGAAAGAGCCTTGCTCCTTCATAAATCAGGTCACCTCAGTAAAAGCATTGTTGAAGAGAAAAAACGGCTTTGGATTGAGGCTCAGAAGAAAATGTCTGAAGCAAAAATCGAATTTGAAAAAATAAGGTTCCAAGCGCCTTTTGATGGCACTATTGGGATTTTCAAGGCGCGAGAAGGTGCCCAGGTTCAGGAAGGAGACCCGATTGTCAGCTTCTATGACCCTGCTTCCCTGATGGTTGAATTCGGTATTCCTGCTTCTGTGATGACTTTTATTCATGAAGGGCAGCCCGTCAGAATACAGAGGACATCCTATACATTAACCAAAGTACAAAAAATGATTGATGAAGAAACCCATATGTCTCCCGCTTATGTGGATTTCTCATGCGAGAATTGTGTTATTGGAGCCGGGATTGATGTTGACCTTACTGTTCAACGCAAGGAAAAAGTCATTGTTATTCCTTTTGAAGCTGTTTTTTTACGCAATGGTAAGACGTTTGTCTACTGTGTAAAGGAAAATAAGGCTGGTTTGACTCCTGTAAATTTGGGAATGCGTGAAAAGGAAGACGTAGAAATTACGTCAGGATTACAGAAAGGAGATATCCTTATTGCGCGGGGACAAGCGCGTCTTCACCCTGATATCGCTGTTAAAATCTATCATCAGGCGACCGCTTCTCATTTGCCGGGTCAAAAATGAATATCACCACCTATTTTATAAAGCATCCTGTCATTTCTCTTATCTTGAATGGAATGATTATTTTATTGGGTTTTCTTTGTTTTTTTTCTTTGCCCGTGAGGGAATACCCTGATGTCGAGTTCCCGACTCTGACTGTTCAGGCTTTTTATCCCAACGCAAGCGCCGAACTTGTCGAATCATCGGTCATTAACGTGCTTGAAGACCGTCTGGCAGGCGTTGAAGGGCTTGAAGCAATGGTCTCTACTTCCAAACAGGGTTCAGGCTGGATTGAAATAAGCTTTCGTTCAGGAATGTCTATGGATCGTGCACTGATTTTAGTGCGGGATGCTGTTGCTCTCTCTCGTTCTCGTCTGCCCAAAGAAGTCAATGATCCTGTTATCGATCGTAAAGGAAAATCTGATGGATCACCTTTTATGGTGATATCTCTTGAATCTTCTTCTATGGATTTTGGTGACCTGACCCATTATGCCAATCTTAATCTAAAGAATGCTTTTCGCAGTTTAAAGGGAGTTGCCTCTGCAGATGTATGGGGGCAACCTTATACTTATGTTGTAACACTTGATCCTGAAAAAATGTATGCATTTGGTGTCAATGCAGATGAAATCTATGAAGCCATTGAAAAAAGTCGAGTCTCCTCGCCGGTAGGTAAATTTCGAAATGAAGTTCCAACGACTTTAAATTCAGAATTAAAAAAAATTCGAGATTATGAGGATTTACTGATTAAAGAGAAAAATCTTGAGGATGATAAGAACAAACAACATTCTGTTTTTCTTAAATCTGTTGCTCATATCGAACTAAAGACAGATGATACGCAGTTCCGAGTTCGAATTAACGGAAATCCGGGGCTGTGTCTTGCAATTAATAAAGCAAGCGATGCTAATCCTCTTTCTGTCTCTGACCTGGTTTATCAGAAGGTAGAGGAACTGCGTCAAAGTCTTCCATCCGGCATTAAAATATCTATTGTGGAAGATCAAGCCGATTTCGTGAGAGCATCTCTCAAGAATATCCAATCTTCCATTTTGGAAGCCATTATTCTTGTATTGGGAATTGTGTTTTTGTTTTTGCGCAATATAAAGGCAACACTTATCCCCCTGATCACTATTCCCATTTCAATGATTGGCACACTTTTACTTTTAAAGGTATTTGGGTTTTCAATTAATATCATGACCTTGTTAGCCATGGTTCTTGCTGTAGGACTTGTGGTGGATGACGCCATTGTGGTGCTGGAAAACATCTCGCGCCATCGGGAAAGCGGCTTATCTTCCTTTGATGCCGCATTAAAAGGCGCAAAAGAGATAGGGTTCGCCATTATTGCCATGACCCTTACATTGGTCAGCGTTTATGCACCTATCGTCTTTATCGAAGGAGCTCTCGGCCAGCTTTTTACCGAGTTTGCTATAGCTCTTGCAGGAAGCGTTCTGATCTCAGGGGTTGTGGCTTTGACGCTTTCGCCCTTGATGTGTGCAACGATTCTTAAGGGCAATCCAAAACATTTATGGCCTCAGCTCGATCTTCTCTTTGAGCGTTTGATCAAAGCCTACAGTAAAAGTTTAGGACACGCTTTTCATCATAAAAAGCTTTTATTGTGTGTTGCTTTTTCCTCGTTGGGATTGTCTCTCCTCTTGTTCAAAACCTTGCCGAGAGAAATCGCTCCCAAGGAAGATCGAGGACTTGTCGGAGTATATGTTCCTGCTTTACCTGGCAAAGATATCAATAGTCTGGAAGAAAAAGTTATTAACATAGAAAAAATGATCTCTTCGACTCTTGAAGCCAAAGCAGTCGTGACATTTATGGGTGATTGGGGTGGCAGTGTTATGTTGCCCTTAAAATCCCTCTCTGAGCGTAAGAGATCAGCTTCTGAAATTGTTGATGCGCTGAGACCTATCATGATGGCGCTCCCTTCCATAGATGCTTGGCCGTGGAGCTGGGATTCCGGGTTGCCCGGTCTCGATAATGCCATGAGCGGATCTGAGCTTTCTCTTGTCGTTTCCACAACTGAAAGCTATCGAAATCTTTTTGATCAAATGAGCAAACTTCAAGATCTTGTGGAAAATCGTAAACTTTTTGACTCTGTGCGTCATGATCTACGCCTCGATCTTCCAGCCTACAGGATTGATGTGGATACAAACACTTTGGCAGATCTCAATCTCAATCAAAAGCAAATGGCCAAAATGATTGAAATTTTCTTTAGTGGAGATAAATCATTAACTTTTCAAAAGGATGGAATCCTTTATACAGTCCTACTTCAGGGGAAGACTTACCCTTGGACGCTCGACGAGCTTTACCTCATTAATAGTAGAGGGAAACGCATATCACTGGGAACACTTGGAACCCTTATAGCAGATGCTCAGCCCAAGGATCTTTATCATT
>BBVC01000065.1 GCA_001192655.1 Caedimonas varicaedens | reverse complement strand
TATGTTGTTAGCTATACAATCAAATGCGTTCAACGACTCTGAAAACTGATTTGCACCCAGGAGAGAAAATTGAGACTGCAATGCCGAAACTTTGGGAAATTGCGAACAATTCCTTGCCTCAATCCTATAAAAAAGAGTGGACAGGAGCGGCAAAGCTTTATCAGGACTCTGCGCTGACCATGGCTATTCTCTTTTCTTTAGCGCTTATTTTTATTTATGCGATTCTCTCAGTACAGTTCGAAAATTTTATTGATCCCCTTATTGTGATGCTGACGGTTCCGTTAGCAATTTCAGGAGCACTTTTTGTTGTTTGGATATTGGGACAATCTCTGAACATTTATACGCAAGTCGGGTTGATCACACTCATTGGTTTGATCAGCAAACACGGAATTCTCATTGTTGAATTTGCCAATCAACTTGGGAAAGAAGGGCTTTCTTCGTTTGAAGCGGTTCAAAAAGCGGCTGCCTTGCGTTTGAGGCCTATTTTAATGACAACCGCGGCAATGATTTTTGGCGCCATTCCTCTTGTTCTTGCCCATGATTCGGGCGCTGAATGCCGTCGCGCTATTGGCGCTGTTCTTGTGGGGGGACTTGCTTTTGGAACGATTTTTACCTTGTTTATCCTGCCAACGGTCTATTATGCGCTTAAATCCTTTCCAGAGAAAATTAATTCATCAAAATCCTGAAAATGATTTTTTCTATACCCCACGACCCTAGATTTCGAAAGGCGAGAAGCATATTCTCTTGCGCTTTGAGACGCAACAATATAAAAATCAAGTCAGTGAGGTTTAATAAAGTTGAATAATCATTATGAATTTAAAGACACTTCTTTCTTCTGTGGACATAAAAGTAGACTGGATTGGCTTGAGGAAAGTTGAAGAAAAAACCACAGTCAGACGCGCACGCAACGGAAATCTCGACCCCTTAGCAATTTCTTATGATAAAGGAATTATGGTTGAAATTCTGATGGATGGGCAATTTTCGTACTCTGGAACCAACGATCTCTCTGCTGAAGGTGTTCAAAAAGCTGCTGAGCGTGCACTTTCTCAGTCAAAACGTCTGCGGGATTATCGCTTGTTTTCTTTTGAAAGTGCTGTCAGGCCTTGTTCAACAGGTACCTATAAAACGCCGATAAAATATATACTTGAATCTTCAAAAGCTCATTCCCTCAATGAACTTGCGCTTCATATTTCCAAAAGTTTAAGAGTCGACGATAAAATTATTAATACAAGCGCTGCGATGATTTCTATTGAGCAGGAAATATCTTTTATCAGCTCTAATGGCAGCGATTTTACACAACACTTTCATCAGCGTGCCTTTCATTGCTCGGCAACAGCCAGAGAAGGTTCAAATATCCAGACCAGAACCAATGGATTTTCACTAGGGCAGGGGGGAGATGAATTTTTTGATGCTGACCACCTATCCCGGGAAGCTTTTCGAATTGCCCGGGAAGCAATTGAGTTGACCCAAGCAGAAGAATGTCCTGCAGGATTGTATGACCTTGTTTTGATGCCTGATCAGCTTTATCTCCAAATCCATGAATCTATCGGTCATCCTCTTGAACTGGATCGCATCCTGGGCGATGAACGTAATTATGCCGGGTGGAGCTTTATCAAACCAGAGGATTTCGGCCACCTTCAATATGGTTCACCGTTGCTTAATGTAACTTTTGATCCTTTTGTCCAGGGTGAATTTGCAAGTTATCAGTATGATGATACAGGTGCTACAGCAGAGCAACATTATCTGATTAAAGAAGGTGTTTTGCAACGGGGGCTGGGAAGTCTTGAAAGTCAAAAACGATCGGGTATCCCAGGAGTTTCCTCATCGCGGGCAAGTTCCTGGAATCGCCCTCCCATTGATCGTATGGCGAATATCAATATTGAGCACGGCTCTTCAACGCTTGCAGAGATGATCTCTTCTACCGAAAGTGGAATTCTGATGAAAACTAATAAGTCATGGTCTATTGACGATTATCGCAATAAATTTCAGTTTGGTTGCGAATATGGTCAACTTATTGAAAATGGAAAAATTACAAAGACTTTGAAAAATCCCAATTATCGAGGGGTCACAACACCATTTTGGCATGGATTAAAAATGGTGGGAGACGCGTCAACTTTTGAAATTCACGGAAATCTTTATTGCGGCAAGGGAGAACCTAATCAGATCATCCGTGTGGGACATGCAACACCTGTGTGCCTGTTTACAGGGGTTGAAGTTTTTGGGGGAGGCGCACAATGAATCAGAAAAATTGGCACGCTGTTATCACAAAGCTCCTGAATGAACTAAGGGAAGGGGAGTCTCTTGCCGTTTCACTAGCGGCTGAGGATTCGCTTTTTGTTCGGATGACGCAAGCAAAAGTACGCCAAAGTTCTGAAATTGAACAAGGATTTGCCGAGATTAGTTTTTTCAAAAACAATCGAAATGTAAAGTTCACTCTTCCGTTCACTTTCCAGCATGACGAAGACCTTAAAGTTGCTTTGAATGCACTGAATCGATGTCGAGAAGAAGCAGAACATTTTCCCGAAGACCCTTTTATCCAGCTACCTGTTAACGACGGGCGTTTTCAGCAAGTCGCCGGAGAAAAAATATCTCGTTATACTTTGACAGAGCAATGTTTGAGCAAAGTTAAAGGTCAAGATTTCACAGGATTGCTTGCCGCTGGAGAAATGGTGCGAGCGAACATGAACTCATCGGGACTTGAGCAGTGGTTTGAAACATCCACATTCTCTGTAGATTTCTCATTTTATACACAGAACCAGCAAACGGTTAAAGGGCTTTATGGCGGGCGCCAATGGCAGGATCAAGATTATAATGACCTGATCTCCAGAAAACTTCTTCAACTGGATTATTTGAATCATCCTCTTAAAACTCTGGAGAAAGGAAAGTATCGCACTTATTTCAGTCCTTCTGCTGTTGCGGGATTGCTTCAGATCCTTTCTTGGCGTGGCGTGAGTCGTGAAGCTTATCAGCGTGGCGATTGCGCCTTGAAAAAACTTGTGGATAGAGAGAAAACACTTTCTCCTTTTTTCTCTCTTCGAGAGAATTTTTCATCTGGTGAAATACCGCGTTTTAATGAGATAGGTGAGATCGCTTCTGAATTATTTCCTCTCATTGAGCAAGGAGACTATAAAAATCTTTTATGTTCTTCTCGCTCTGCAAAGGAATACAGCCTCGCTTCAAATTTTGCAAATAGCAGTGAAGCTCTCCGCGCCCCCGAAATTTTGTCTGGAACACTTTCATCTGAAAATATTATGAAAGAATTGGGGACGGGGCTTTATGTTTCTCATTTGCATTACCTCAATTGGAGTGACATACAGCAGGGACGTATTACCGGAATGACACGCTTTGGTTGCTTTTGGATAGAAAATGGTGAAATCGTGGCGCCAGTTAAGGATATGCGCTTTGATGAATCCCTCTATCATTTTTGGGGGCAAGGCTTGATTGGGTTTACAGATAAAGCAGAGACCCTTCCTGAAATAGGGACTTACGTTCAAAGAGATTTAGGGACATTGAAAGCACCAGGGATGCTGGTTGATAACTTTACCTTTGTAAGTGCTGGATAAAACGCTATAACGCTCCTCAGTTAAGCTTTCTAACAAATTATTTATTATTCTGAGAGAATGCCATAAGCTCACGATTTTTGATGACAAAAAATAGCGTAATGACCGTAAAGAGAATGAAGACAGCGATAATAATCCCGATATTTCGAAAGGAGCCCTGGTAAAAATATCCAGCGAGCTGAAGACTGAGTGCTGCAAAGATAAGACGCCCCCCTTGAAGAATTGCTGATACTCGCCCTTTTGCTTGTGGCATGAAGTTCAGGCAAAGGGGATGCAGTATCGTACTCGGGATAATCTGACCTATAATAAAGAGAAGAAAAGCAAGCGTAATAAACAATGGATTTGGGGTATCCAGGAGAGTGATCAAAACCATACTCATTAGACCAATGATGAAGATTAGAGCTGAAACATATAGCATTTTCTTCTGGTCATATCTGCTGACAATCAAGCCGAAGCATATGCTACCGAACGCAAATACAAAGGCCAACGCTCCCTGATAATAACCAAAATGTGCGAGGCTCACCCCTAAATCTTCCATATAGAGTAAAGGGGACATCCCAACAAAAACCCAATAGGGCACAAAATTGAACACAATATGTAGGATCAAAAGCATCAACGGTTTTGATTGGAAGATAGGGAGATATCCACTCAATGAGAGGGTTGCCTTATGCTCCGGCAGTTTGTGAGCAGGAATAAAAAGAATGGACATCACGAATGCCGTCAATCCTAAAAATAAAAGTGCCATAAAATTACCCTGCCAATGGAAATAGAGGGTGATATAGCTCCCAAGGACAGGAGCAGCACCCGCAGAGAAGTTCAATAACCCATTCAGTATGGCAAATAAGGTCTGCTGCTTCTTAAGAGAATAGGCGTCAGCGATAATAAGAAAGCTGAGGATCGCAGGTGCTGCAATACCTACGCCTTGTAGAAAGCGACCAACAAGCAGAAATTGATAAGATGATGCCCATAAACAAAGGATACTGCCAATGATAAAAGTCATGAGGCCAAGCAGAATGATTGGTTTACGGCCATAGTGATCAGCCAGCCCCCCAACAAAGAACAGACTCAGACAATACCCTGCAAAATTGACTGACAACAAGGTTTCAACCCAAAAGGGCGACAGGCTAAAATAACTTTGCAGCTCAGGAAAGCTCGGAACAAAGAGATCGAACTCCATACCTGATAATATATCCATCAGAATGATGGTGGCTAAAACCATACCCTTAGCAGCAACGTTTTTTTTCATGATCTTAAATGAGCTTCTAAAATTTTTCCTACTTAATCAATAATTTGGTGCTGTTCTATTGTAAACGCAGGTGTACAAGAGATAAAAAGATTTAAGTTTTCTCCTTCCCAGTAAAATTTTTCGCCCGGGTCAATCAGTACGACATCGCCGGCACTGATTGAATATTCTTTTCCATCTACCGATACTTTCCCAGTTCCATCATGGACATAAACAATTTCCTTGCATTTTTTGTTTGTAGCATATCGTGCATACGGATATCGACCCGTGACCTTAACAACGGCAAAGTCGATGATTTCATCATCAATGGGGTGTTCTGTTACCACACATACATCACTATTTTTTCTCTGAATCGCCTGATGTCTGAAAGATATCTTCATTTTGTTTCTCTTACCCTGGTTTATTTTATTTTGAACAGTTCTGTCTTTTTTAGGCTTCTTCTGAAGCCACTGCTTGGGCAATTTTTGATGTATAGGCCATGGCAAGAGCAGACAGTAAAAATAAAGCATGAATAACGACCTGCCATTTCACATTGTTTTCAGAAAGATGATCGATGTTGATAAACGTTTTTAAAAGGTGAATGGAAGAAATCCCAATCAAAGCCAAGGCAAGTTTGATTTTCATGGTATTTGCATTCACATGGGAAAGCCATTCAGGAATATCGGGGTGATCAATCCGAAGGCGAGAAACGAAGGTTTCATATCCACCAATAATAACCATAATCAGAAGGTTGGAGATCATCACCACGTCAATCAAGCCTAACACAATCAACATGATTTCGTTTTCCCCGATACGGTGGATATCCGTAATGAGATGAGCAAGCTCGACAATAAACAGGTAAACATAGATCGCCTGGGCGATAATCAAGCCCAAATAAAGAGGGGCCTGCAGCCATCGACTGGAAAATATCACCGCTGCCAAATAACGTTCCGCCAGACCCTTTTGAGTTTTTTCTTGATTGATCTTCATGTTTAAACTTTATAAAATTGATAAAAACTTGAATTTATTAAAGTATTTTTTATTTCTATTATTAAAGAAAGTCAATAAGAAAAGTCTCTTGGGTAAGAAATTAACAAAAGAAAGATCGATTCTTTATACTTTGTTTTTATCAGCCGATTTTTGTTGGGGAAGGAGGTCGATCTTCTTTTCAAGCCGCTCAAGTTTCTTTTTAATTGAAATGATTAAATCTTTGGTTCCATCATCCTTGTCATCTGCAAATATTTCTTGTTCTGCGGCTTGAAGAGCACCAACGACGACGCCGATAAATAAATTCAGAATGATGAAAACGAGAATTACATAAAAAGAGATAAAATAAGCCCAGGCATAGGGGTTAATTTTTTCCACATTTTTCATGATATTGCTCCAGTCATCTCCTGTAAGAACCTGGAACATTGTCTTCATTGCAATTCCTATGTGCTGGAATTCTGCAACACCAACATCACGAAACAGAAAAACGCCCATGACTGAAGCAATATAAAAGAACAGAATAAGGATAGAAAAAACATTCAGAATTCCAGGCATGGCTCTCCACAAACCTGAGATAATATGGAGCATCCTTGGAGAAGCATCCATAAAAGACATTAAATGCAGCACACGAAAAGCACGCAAAATAGGTAAGTAGTCGTGATGATAGAAGAAAGAACCGACAATGATAACAAAGTCAAAAATGTTCCAACCTCGTTTAAAAAAAGCAGCGCCGCCTACAGACATCTTGGTTATCAATTCGATAACGAACAAAGCTAAAATCGCTTTATCGATATGATGCAATTTTTCGGCGATCTCTATGGGAATATTTTTGAAAGTTTGTGCGCCCAGGATCAGAGCATTGATGATGACAACCGTTCCAATCATCCAATGACCTGCTTTGCTTTCAAAAAAATCATCAAGCCAGTTCATTTTTTCTTTAAGATTCATGAGGTTTCAATCTTTTAAAGGCTATTTGTATCTAAAAATAGATTAAAATTACTAATAAATACTTAATATTCTCTTGGTTTGGTCGTTCTGGACTGGTCTCTGTATCAGCATATTATTTTCCATAATATATATTATAATATTTTTCTCAAAGTTAAAAGTTAGTCAAAAAATTGATCGATCGCCTCACTACCTGATTTATTGAGCAAGAAAAATTCGTGGAAGCTCTTAGAGATCCAGGATTACTACAAACCTGGATCACATAATGAGCTTGAGAGCAAAGGACTAGAATGTATTTTTGCCCCCTGATAAGCTGGAAAAAATTCTTTCATCTCTATCACGCTGCTCACTTCTAAAGAGAGCTTGTTTATAAATAACCATATTATCAGGAACAATTTGATCATTTTGAACGAAGACGTGCCCATTAACGCGTTGTATGAGATAGAGATGGTTTTGAATGCTTGCTCCTTCCCAAGGTTCACTTTTGAATTTGTAAGGCCCATATAGTTTTTCTCCTTCTTTCCTAAAATGACTGAAGTTATAAACCTTTACAATATCTGTCACTTCTTTGAGCGTCCAATCCTCTTTCATGATATCCAGAAACTCTGTGGAACATGCTGTGAGTGAGTCTACCGTTCTTGCAACTAAAAGCTTAACTTCTCCGAGCGGAGTATATAAAGTTCCAATTCGCTCACTATTACTATAAGTGTCAGTTTCTAAAAATAGATAGCGAGGCGTACGACAGTAAGAGGGGTTAGGCGATGACCATGCTTCAAATCCGTTTAGTATGGAATCTTTGTGTTTTTGAATGCAAGGTTCTAATTGAGTGCGAATATGCTGAATGGCAGAATAATAAGGGGACATTTCTTCTTCATTAACCCAGTTTTGATACCTTCCACCATAGCTATCGTTAAAACCCGTTAAATAAATTAAGCTTATAAAAAAATACATCAAGTTTTTCATTTTATCTTCCTCATATTGTTAAAAAACAAAATGTTATACCAGATAAATTTCCTGAACGTAAAGACTTCTCTCGCTGCTCTGAAATTTTGAGATAAATTTAATTTATTTAGCTTTCTCAAAAAGTCCTGCGACTTCAACCGCAAAATACGATACCGTCGTAGATATAATTCAATCTGGCTATGCAATTGACTCTACTACCCACTACATATAGTATATGTTCGTATGAATAGAGAAGAAAATATTGGCGGCTTACCTCCTAGTTTTCTTGTATACTTCTAATATGACAGAAAAATCACTTCTTTCAGAGCAACGCATTATTGATTGCCTAAAGAACAATTACGGCATTGAAGTTGCTACGCTTACATTCCTTCCTCTGGGGGCGGATATGTATGCGTCAGTATATAAAGCTCAAACACATGACCGGTCATCTTATTTCGTAAAGTTAAAACGTGGACACCACCATGATATCAGCGCTAGCATAATTGCGCTGTTACGTAATGCTGGTATTCAACAAATTATTCCCATCATTAAAACAATCCATGGTCAAGCAACTCAGCGTATTGACGACTTTACCCTGACTGTATCCCCCTTTGTCGATGGTCGGGACGGGTTTAGTCGTGATCTAACGGACGATCAATGGTATACGCTCGGCAAAGTGATGAGGCAAATTCATGAAATTAATGTGCCGTTCTCAATTCAAGCCAAGATCCGGCGGGAGACTTATTCATCCAAATGGCGACAGGCCGTGCAGTCGCTCTATCCGCTTATTGAATCTGAACCGAGTGGTGACATGATTGCCGTTAATTTGCTGACATTTATGAAGAAGCATACGACTGCTATTCATCGGCTGGTAGATCGAGCTGAACAGTTGGCCCAAAAGGTCCAAGACCAATCATCTCAATTCGTGCTGTGCCATTCTGATCTTCATGGTGGTAATATATTAATAGATGAAAATGACACCCTCTATATAGTTGATTGGGATGACCCTATCATAGCGCCTAAGGAGCGTGACCTCATGTTTATTGGTGGAGGCGTTGCTAATGTTTGGAATAAGCCGCACGAGAAAGAGTTGTTTTATAAGGGCTATGGAAAAGCCGAAGTTAACATGACACTCTTGGCATATTACCGGCACGAACGAGTTGTAGAAGATATAGCGCTCTACGGTCAGCAGTTACTCCTAACGATGGCAGGAGGCCAGGATCGGATTAAATGGTATAACCAATTCATAACTCAGTTTGACCCTCAAGGCGTGGTAGAAATAGCATTTAAAACAGATGAAATTATGTTTAGCTCCCACCTCCTAACTAAATATAGTATATAGTGGAGTTAACTGCATAGCCAGGTAATTCAATTACTTATAATCTTCTTTCATGGAGAAAAAGAATGAAGATCAAGGATCCGTTACTGCTGAATCTGCCCATGCCCATTTATACAAAGCGTTTACTAATACGTCCCTTGATGCCGGGTGATGGTCAACAACTCTTTACAGCTATTGAAGAAACAAGGGAACAACTCAGAAAATGGCTGCCTTGGGTTGATGCTGTAAAAAATTGGCAGGATAGCGAACGAACAGCTCATGAATTTTACGCTGAATTTATTCGAGGGAAAAAATTTAATTTAGCTATTTTTGCTGAAGAATATCTTATTGGGATGAGTGGATTCAATGAAGTTTCCTGGAATATTCCGTCTGGGATTATTGGATATTGGTGTCGCTTATCTGCACAAGGGAACGGATTTATAAGAGAAGCTGTTGCAGCCATAACGCTTTACGCTTTCAGGGAAATGGGACTAAAACGCGTGAGTATTCTTTGCCATGACAGCAATTTAAAAAGTATTCAGGTAGCTATGAACCTGGGATTTGAATTGGAAACCAGAGCTCTTGGGCTGATTGAAAATTTAACCGATGATGAGCTTGCTATGGGGCGTCGCTATGTTCGCTTTGGTGGCGAAGAAATGAGTGCTGACGATGTTCGGTGGTGAGAATCTTCAAAAAATATTCTGACAGTATTTCAAAATTTACAAGGATTTGGCAGAGAAACTCTTTGAAAATATCTCTCGAGATATGGTTTTGCCTTTTTATATTGAGCGTGATATAAAGCCAGCATGATTTTTTAATTCTAGTGAGGCCTATGAATGACAATCTCCCCTTCATTTGACGATCAAATTGTACGCAAACTGGCGGAAATTCTAAACGAAACACATTTAACCGAAATCGAATATGAAATGGGAGAGATTCGCGTTCGGGTTGCCCGACAAGTATCTTCAACAGCAAACGTTCAAATACCCCATTTTGCCCATCCTTCTCCAGCTCCTGCTTCTTCACCTGCACAGGCAACAGCAGAAGAACCTGCCAAAATACTTGATTGGTCTCAACATCCTGGCGTCATAAAAGCCCCCATGGTGGGAACAGTCTATTCATCGGCCAACCCCAGTTCACCACCCTTTGTTCAGGCTGGTTCCCAAGTTACAAAAGGACAAACCTTGCTTATTATCGAAGCCATGAAAGTCATGAATCAGATACGAGCGCCCAGGGATGGCAAAGTGATAGAAATTCTTTTCCATGATGGAGAGCCCGTGGAATATGATCACCCGCTCATCATTATTGAATAATTGTGTAAGCCTGAAAGAGTCTGCGCATGTTTAAAAAAATCCTCATTGCAAACCGTGGAGAAATAGCCTTACGCGTTATTCGGGCATGTCGGGAAATGGGCATAAGATCTGTTGCTGTTCATTCAACAGCTGACAATAATTCAATGCATGTACGGCTTGCCGATGAGAGTATTTGCATAGGTCCTGCTTCTTCTCGCGAAAGCTATTTGAATATGCCCGCAATTGTCTCTGCCGCAACAATTGTTGGCGCAGACGCCATTCATCCAGGGGTTGGATTTTTATCAGAGAATGCTGAATTTGTTCGTATGGTTGAAGAACATAATTTTGTTTTTATTGGGCCCAGTGCTGAACATACACGCATTATGGGCGATAAAATTACAGCAAAACAGGCAGTCAAACAATTTGGCATTCCTGTTGTTCCTGGGATGGAGCGCGCGGTCACCTCAAATGAAGAAGCCCATGCCTTTTGTAATGATGCAGGTTTTCCCGTTCTGATCAAGGCAGCGGGCGGCGGCGGAGGCAAGGGCATGCAAATTGTTTATCGCCCTGAAAGTCTTACAGAAGCATTGCTTGTTGCTCGCAACGAAGCCAAAGTTAATTTTGGGAATGACCAGGTTTTTATCGAAAAATTTCTTGTCACACCCCGCCATATCGAAATTCAGGTATTGGCAGATCATCATGGGAATGTTGTCCATTTGGGAGAGCGGGATTGTTCTATTCAACGACGTCATCAAAAAGTTTGGGAAGAAGCGCCCTCTCCTGCCCTGGACGACAAGACCCGTTCAGAATTAGGTGAGCTGGTTGTCAAGGCAGTCAAGGGTTTGGGATATCGGGGAGTAGGAACGTTTGAATTCCTGTACGAAAATGGTGAATTTTATTTCATCGAAATGAACACACGGATTCAGGTTGAACACCCGGTTACTGAAATGATTACGGGCATTGATCTTGTACGGGCACAGATTTTAGTCGCAAGCGGCGAAAAACTTCCCTTTACACAAGAAGATATTCAATTCAGAGGGCATGCTATTGAGTGCCGCATCAATGCTGAAGACCCTGAAACATTCTTTCCCAGTCCTGGCAAAGTTACATCTTATCATACTCCGGGGGGGCTTGGCGTTCGCATCGATAGTCATCTTTATAACGGATACAGCGTTCCCCCTCATTATGATAGCCTTGTGTCAAAGCTGATCGTCTTTGGTGATACACGACAGCAGGCCATTCAACGCGTAAATCGCGCCCTTAGGGAATATGTTATTGGCGGCATCTCAACAAACATTCCTCTGCATCAAAAATTGTGCACCCTTCCCGCGATGGCCTCGGGTGACTATAATATTCACTGGCTGGAAGAATGGCTGGCACAGCAAGCGGCTGAAAAAAATGAGAAAGAAGTCAACGATCCCTCATCAGAATAAAAACGACATAACTTATCTCTAAAAGTATTCCTGGAGTAAAAGACTCTGTGCGTAAAATCATTACAGTAATGCCCTATGATCCAGAATGGGTCAAAATGTTTGAGCATGAGGCCGCACTTCTCAAAAACGCTTTGGGTGAAAATAGCCTTATCATTCATCATATTGGCTCTACATCGGTACCAGGACTTTGTGCCAAACCAAAAATTGATATTATTGCTGTTGTGAAAGACACCACTTTTTTGGAACAGGATCTTGGGACGATCGGGTACACGTATAAAGGAGAGTTCAATATTCCCTTTCAGTATGGTTTTTCGAAAAGAGACACTTTTCCTGAAGTGAATCTGCATGTTTATGAAGAAGGCAATCCAGAGATTGAGATCAACCTTCTCTTTCGGGATTATTTACGCAATCATCCAAGAGCATTGAAGGAATATGCGGATTTAAAGCTATATTTGGTGAGCCAAAACTCCTTACATGATAAGAATGGCCAAAAATTTAGCGGATATACTTTAGGAAAAGACAAGTTTATCAAAAAGATTCTGACTCAAGCCGGATTTAAAGGACTCTGCATGAGATTTTGTACCCATTATGATGAATGGGATGCAGCGCGTCACTTCAGGCAAAAGTATTTTTTTGATAAGGTGCTTATCTCCGACCCTTATACCTGGACTTTTAACCATCCTGAACATGTCCATTTTGTTTTGTATCAGGGCACAGAAATAGTCGGTTATGTTCATCTTCAGCTTTGGCCAGAGCAAAGAGTTGCTCTCAGAATCATTGTGATTGATGCGCCATTGAGAGGACGCGGCATGGGGAAGCAGTTTCTAAAACTCTGTGAGCGCTGGCTTGAACAGAAAGGCACTAAACTGTTGCAAACCGAAACCTCGCTTGCCGCCTATTCATTTTATTCAAAACAGGGATATATTGAAATGCCGTTTAATGACCCTGATAAGCACCCAACAGATCCACAGGATATCCCCATGGGTAAAAAATTATAACGCAATATCGTCGGGATATTTCTTGATGATTTCTTGTGTAAAGTGTGTATGATTCCATTGTATTTAATGAATTTTCGGGCAGAGTATGTCACAGCCATTGCATCATCTCTATCTTATTGACGGGTCAGGATTTATCTTCAGGGCTTTTCATGCACTGCCCCCTATGGTGCGATCAGACGGGACTCCTGTTAATGCCGTTTTTGGCTTTATCACGATGCTCATGAAATTGCTTGAGGACACGGAAGTCGGGCATCTTGCAGTTGTTTTTGATTCTGCCCGTCGTAATTATCGTCATGATATTTATCCAGATTACAAAGCTCATCGCCCAGAGGTGCCTGAAGAGTTGATCCCACAGTTTTCCTTGATTCGCGCTGCTTGCAAGGCTTTTAATGTGTGTGCCGTGGAAGCGGAAGGGTTTGAAGCCGATGATTTAATTGCGACCTATGCTGACCAGGCTGTACAGAAAGGCGCTAAGGTAACTGTTGTTTCTTCAGATAAGGACTTGATGCAATTGGTGAACAGCCATATTGACATGCTGGATCCCTTGAAAAATAAAATAATTTCCTCGAAAGAAGTCATTGAGAAATTTGGCGTTCCCCCTCAACAGGTAGTTGATGTTCAGGCTTTGGCGGGTGATAGTTCGGACAATGTTCCTGGCGTACCGGGAATTGGCATCAAGACTGCTGCACAATTGATCCAGGAATTTGGAAACCTTGAAACACTGCTGGACAACCTTGATAAAATTCCCCAACTTAAAAGACGTGAGGCATTGCAAACCAATACACATCAGGCACGGCTCTCCTATCAGCTGGTTTCTCTTTGTCGGCAAGCTCCCCTTCCCCTGGCTTTAGAATATTTTGAACGTAAACCGCCTGAACGTCAGGACCTTGTTTCCTTTCTGACAGAACAAAACTTCCGTTCTATTTTGTCTCGTATCAGTAAATTGAAAACACTTGATGGTTTTTCTGTGTCTTCTCCGTCTTCCACTTCCAATGAAGGAAGCAAGAGTGAGTATGAATTGGTACAAACACGAGAAGCTTTACAGAAGTGGATTGAAGAAGCCCATTATGCCGGGATTGTTGCTTTTGATACGGAAACCACTTCTCTTGATGCCCTGAATGCTGAACTGGTAGGCGTTTCCTTATGTATAAATCCCGGCAAAGCATGTTATGTTCCTCTTGCCCATAAAGCCGCCCTGCCCCAAACGCTTTTTGAAACCACTCCTACTCCTTTCACCACAGATCTGCATCAAATTCCCTTTCAGGAAGCCATAGATTTGTTAAAGCCGCTTCTCCGTGATCCTGCTGTTCTTAAAGTAGGTCATAATATTAAGTACGACGCTCTTGTGTTGTTGAAATACGGGATTCAAATAACGCCTCTGGATGACACAATCGTTATGTCTTATAGCCTTGACGGGACACGCCATGGTCATGGGATGGATGAATTGGCATCACTTCATCTGGAACATGAAACAATCAAGTATGCTGATGTCACCGGGGTGGGACGCAAGAAGATTACCTTTGACGACGTTCCCCTTGAACAAGCGCGTGATTATGCGGCGGAAGATGCAGAAATCACGTTAAAACTTTATCATTTGTTTAAGCCTCGTTTGCTAGCAGAGCATACTACGACTATTTATGAAAGTTTTGATCGGGCTTTGATCCCTGTATTGATTGATATGGAGTCTACAGGCATTGCTGTGGATGCCCAAGTCCTCAGAAACCTGAGCCGTGATTTTACAAAACGCCTGGCCGCGTTGGAAGATGACGTTTATAAACTGGCAGGCAAGAGTTTTAATATTGGTTCACCCAAACAACTGGGAGAAGTTCTTTTTCAGGACTTAGGTTTTGAAACAGGGAAAAAAGGAAAAAGCGGTGCTTTTTCCACCGGTGTTGATATTTTGGAAGATCTTGCGGCTCAAGGACACGGTTTCCCGGAAAAAATTCTTGAATGGCGCCAGCTATCCAAACTAAAAAACACTTACACAGATGCCCTGATCGAGCAAATTGATCACAGAACCGGTCGCGTGCATACCACTTACTCTTCTACTATTACCTCAACAGGTCGCCTTGCTTCCAGTCGTCCTAACCTTCAAAATATTCCTATCCGCAGCGAGGAAGGCAGAAAGATTCGGGCAGCCTTTGTGGCGAAACCAGGGTATAAACTTCTCTCTCTAGATTATTCTCAAATCGAACTCAGATTATTGGCACATATGGCCAAAATCTCTACGCTTCAGGATGCTTTTCGGGCAGGACATGACATCCACGCAGCAACAGCGGCAGAAGTTTTCGGACTCTCTCTGAATCAGGTAGAATCTGAACATCGCCGACGAGCGAAGGCTATCAACTTTGGTATTATTTATGGCATCAGCGCTTTTGGCCTTGCGCGTCAATTGAAAATTTCCCAAGGGGAAGCGTCCCAGTTTATTAAAATATATAATGAGCGTTATCCGGGGATTCAGGCCTTCATGGAGACGCAAAAAGAGAAAGCTCGTCAGCAAGGATTTGTGGAAACACTTTTTGGTCGAAAATGCTACATTTTCGGAATTAACGACAGAAATCCCGCTCTTCGGGGAGCCGCTGAACGCCAGGCCATCAATGCCCCTCTTCAGGGAACAGCCGCCGATATTATCAAAAAAGCCATGATCACTTTATATGACATTGTAAAAGAGAAAAAGCTTCAATCCAAAATACTGCTTCAAGTTCATGACGAATTGATTATTGAATGTCCTGAGGAAGAAATTGAACCCGTAAAACAGCTTGCCTCTCGCGAGATGAGCAGAGCCGCACACCTGAATATCCCTTTGATTATAGATTCAGGCGTTGGAGAAAATTGGGATAAAACGGATTAGCAATTGTGAAATATCTACGCACCGCTTTCGGCATTGTTTAGGTTGTGTTCAGATTTCTCTACCTGAACAGTGGTACGGACGTAATGATGGAGAAATCATCTCTGGGAATCTGCAACTGCAAACCTTCATAACCTACTGTATTATCGTTTTGAACAACACGCTCTTCCTGGTGGCAAAGAATCTCATTGAGATCACCACCAATCCAGGGAATATAAGCTGATTTTTTAATCTTTGCTTTCACGCAGAATTGCTGGTCATGGTACAGAAGGTAGACCTTCTTCAAGTATTCGTTAGCTGCTTTCATCGTGGTAATGCCATTGAGTTCAAGCTCTTTTGGCAAGCGATCTTGAAGCGTTAAAAACATCCGTGAATCCACCGCTTGTGACGAGAACACCGTCCTGGTGAAACATCATGCCCTCCACAGGACGGTGTTCTCGTCACAAGCGGTGATCTCCACTTCCGGGTTTGCCTTTGCTAATAAGTCCTGCTTTCTCAAGAGTATTCTTTGCCCAGGTATAGAGCTGTATGTCAGTCCGTGTTCTCGTTGAGCATACTCATGAAAATGTTTGACATTA
>BBVC01000064.1 GCA_001192655.1 Caedimonas varicaedens | reverse complement strand
TGTTGTTAGCTATAACATGTTTGAAATCGACAAGTTTCCCCTTCTTTTGTATTAATGAAAAGCGGTGTCCCCCTGGGGACAAGATGAAAATCGGACAGTTTTCCCTTATGGGGAGACAAGATAAATTCAGCAATGGAAAGTGCGGGAAGAGGATTGACAAATTGGGGATATAAAACCCCTAAAAGGGCGTTGGTCAAACGTGGGAATTGATCGTCGATATCACGCTGCAGGCGTGCCGTTAAATAAGCAAAAGATTCTAGAAGACGTTCAACATGAGGATCCGAAGATTCCTGTGACGTAAAATCAAGCCGCTGCGCCACTTTAGGATATTTTTGGGAGAACTGTGCACCCTGATGGCGCAAATACGTCAACTCTCGGCTATAATAATCATAAAATGACTCTAAATCTTCCAAAGTCTTTCCCTGTTCTTTTTTAATTCAGAATGACACAAAGAACTCAACCTTGCCACGCAAAAATGATGAAGAGTGTCAGATCAGGGAATTCAAAAGGTCTTTTCTTGTAATTTTTTGGCAGCCTTGGCAATAGCAATTGTAAACACTAGCGCAAAATATTGCCAGATAATAAAACCCACGAGATTTAAAAGGACACTATGTGTCATATACCCCGCTACAAGGAATGCGAGATACACGAAAAATATAATCACAAGGGGCAGTCCACTAAGAATTAGAATTCCCAATAGCGAAAGAACAGCTCCTTTCATTATCTTCCATGATGTTTTAATGGGGTGAGACTGATCAATAGCGGACAAAGCCAGAATCAATGCCAAACGAAAAGCTAAAGAGAAGATGACAATAAAGACGAACATTCCCAGAATAATGACTATGACATGCCCCACGCTTTGCTGAAAAAACTGCAAAGCCATATACGACAGAAAACCCGCAATAACTCCCAATAGCAAGGAGACTCCAATAATGATAAGGAAAGAAAGTGTATAATTCCCTACCATTTTCCATTCGCGCTTTCTAAAAAGCCGGACAAGATAAGTCTGATCGATTTCTTCCCCCAATAGGATGGTTCTGCTTATTGAAGCCGCTATGGGCATGAGGAGAATCATTTGCAACAGTGCCGCAAAGATCATGACTGTTATGGCAAGAAAATGAGATGTTTCTGGTAGTTGTTTGGCCATATCAGAAAAAGTAAGAAAGTAGATAAGAAGAGCAGAGGAAAGCAGGTAGTTTGCAAGCAGAAGCGGCATATCCTTCGTTCGCCTAAATAAAAAACTCCAGGACTCTTTCACAATACAAAAAACAGGAAGCATTTTTAAACTCCTTTCTAAAAAATTTAATTCCACTGTAGGCTCAAAAAAGATTAATTTTTATTAACAGGAAAGCAGAATTAATGAAAAATACACTTTTAATTTTTGGGTTGGGTTATGTGGGTGCTTATACTGCTTATCATGCCCTTCAAAAGGGATATCGAGTTTTTGGAACCACACGGACAGGAAAACTTAATACAGAGGTAATTTCTGCCTACCCAGATACAAATTTTTCCGGAGTGTCTGTTATTTCTTTTGATGACCCGCAGACGCTTTCTGATGTTTTCCAAGAGCCGATTACCCATATTCTCGTCACAATTCCGCCTCAAAATGGAAAAGATCCCCTTTTGGAATCTTGGCAAACACCAATGGAAAAACTCTCTTCTCTCCAATGGCTTGGCTATCTCTCCACGACGGGTGTCTATGGCGACCATAAGGGTGCATGGGTGGATGAAAACAGCCTTTGTCAACCGTCAAATCCACGAACAAAAATACGCCTGATGGTTGAGAAAGAATGGCTCAATTCAAAACTTCCCACACACATTTTTCGCCTTTCAGGCATTTATGGTCCAGGACGCAACGCCCTGAATGCCCTCTATGAAGGAAGCGCTAAACGTGTTGAAAAATCAGATCATTTTTTCTCTCGTATCCATGTAGAAGATATCATACAAACTCTTTTATCTTCCATGAAACATCCGCATCAAGGGGCAATTTACAACCTGGCGGACGATCTTCCCTCTTCTTCCCGTGAAGTCATTGAGTATGCGTCGCATCTTTCAGGGCTGACTTTACCCCCTCTTCTTGACTATGATTCAGCCAATCTTTCTGAGATGGCGCGCAGTTTTTATCAGGACAATCGTCGGATCAGAAATAATAAGATAAAACAAGATCTGGGTGTGACATTGACGTACCCGGATTATCGGAATTATTTTGCCAGAATCGCGCCGCTTTTCAGGCGTTGATCTCCTTTCCTGGCAGAGATATCAAAATATAAGAATTCCAAAGGATTTAGGTATGGTATGAGAAAGCATTTTCCTTTATATAAGAAAGAGAATATTCAGCCTAAAATTATGGAGGAAGTATGGCCGGCTCAGTCAATAAGGTTATTCTTGTGGGAAATTTGGGACGCGATCCTGAAGTGCGCAATACTCAGGACGGCAATAAGATTGTCCAGCTTTCCGTTGCGACTTCTGAAGCCTGGAAAGACAAAACCACAGGAGAGCGCAAGGATCGTACGGAATGGCATCGTGTTGTTGTTTTTAACGATCGACTAGCCGAAATTTGTGAAAAGTATCTCCGAAAAGGTTCAAAAGTTTACCTGGAAGGTCAATTGCAAACACGTAAATGGACAGATAACACGGGTCAGGAAAAATATACAACCGAAGTCGTCCTGCAAAAATATCGTGGAGAAATGATGATGCTTGATAGCCGTAATGATCATTCAACAGGAGTGTCGGAACCTTCCTTTGAGACTTCCTATGTTTCTGGGGATGCACCTTCTTCCCATGATTTGGATGATGAAATCCCTTTTTAGGCACATTCATATTATAAACCCACAATAGAAAAAACATAAGCGGAGATCATCGTGACATCAGAAAATGGAAGTCAGCTTTCTTCTGAAATAATGCCTGTAGCACTTGAAGAAGAGATGAGGCGCTCTTACCTGGACTATGCCATGAGCGTCATCGTGTCACGCGCCTTGCCAGATGTTCGGGACGGGCTCAAACCTGTTCATCGTCGCATCCTGTATGCTATGAAAGAGTCGGGAAATATTGCTGATCGTCCCTATCGTAAATCTTCCAGCGCGATCGGAAATGTAATGATGAAGTATCATCCCCATGGGGATGGTCCCATTTATGAGGCGATTGTTCGAATGGTGCAGGATTTTTCCATGCGCCTTCCCCTGATTGATGGTCAGGGAAATTTTGGCTCAATGGACGGAGATTCGGCAGCAGCTTTCCGTTATACAGAAGCGCGTTTGTCCAGAGCCGCTCATTGCCTTCTGGAAGATATTGATCAAGATACAGTCGATTTTCGTCCCAATTTTGATGGCACAACGGAAGAACCTGTTGTCCTTCCTGCACGTTATCCCAATTTATTGGTCAATGGAGCAGGGGGTATTGCGGTGGGAATGGCCACAAACATCCCCCCCCATAATCTGGGTGAAGTAATCGATGCCTGTTGTGCCTACATTGAAAATCCTGACATGCCTGTGGAAGAAATGCTCACCTATATTCAGGGGCCTGATTTCCCTACCGGCGGCATCATCTTGGGACGCATGGGCATTTTTGAGGCTGCTCGTACAGGACGCGGTTCGATCATCATGCGGGGACGAACCCATGTAGAAGAAGTTCGAAAAGAACGCGAAGCCATCATTATTACCGAAGTGCCTTATCAAGTGAATAAGGCACGTATGATCGAGCGTATGGCGGAGGTGGTGAAACTCAAGCTTATTGAGGGCATTTCAGATCTGCGGGATGAATCTGATCGTGACGGCGTACGTGTGGTGATTGAACTTAAGCGTGAAGCCATGGCTGAGGTTGTATTGAATCAGTTGTATCGTTTTACACCCCTTCAGACATCATTTGGCGTTAACACGCTGGCGCTCGATAAAGGCCAGCCCAAGCAGATGAATGTAAAGGATATTATCACAGCTTTTATCGCCTTCCGTGAAGAAGTGGTGACAAGAAGAATCAAATATGAGTTACGCAAGGCACGAGAGCGTGCTCATATTTTGATTGGGCTTGCGGTGGCTGTTGCCAATATCGATGAAATGATTGCATTGATTAAAAATGCGTCTGATCCGCAAACAGCACGCGAGCAAATGCTTGCGCGCGAATGGGCTGCGCTTTCCATTGCTCCCTTGATTGAGCTTGTAGGAGAGTCAGGCTTTGAAAAAGGACAAATAAGTTATCGTCTTTCGGATCTTCAGGCGCGGGCAATCCTTGATTTAAGACTGCATCGCCTGACAGGACTTGAGCGGGAAAAGATTGCAGAAGAACTCGAGCAACTTATTGAGCAAATCAAGGAATATCTTTCTGTCCTGGGGTCTCGCGAGAAGTTGTACGAGATTATTCGTACTGAGCTGGTGGAAATGAAAGAGCGTTTTGCAACACCCCGCCGGACGACAATTGAAGATGCCGAAGGCACTGTCGATGTAGAAGACCTTATTCAGGTTGAAGATATGGTCATTACAGTAAGCCAGAATGGTTATATTAAACGTGTCCCTCTAACAGCCTATCGCGCCCAGAAACGTGGGGGTAAGGGGCGTTCAGGAATGTCGACACGAGCAGAGGACTTCGTTAAGGAAATTTTTGTCGCCGATACACACACGCCTGTTCTTTTCTTTTCGACACGGGGAATTGCCTATTTGATGAAAGTTTATCGCCTGCCTTCGGGAACACCCCAATCCCTGGGAAAAGCCATGATCAATATATTGCCTCTCGAACAAGGAGAAACCATTTCAACAATCCTTCCCTTGCCCAAAGACCAGTCTGAAGTAGATAAAATGTCCATTGTTTTTGCAACGTCTCATGGAACCGTCAGGCGCAATAGCCTCAGTGATTTTCTGAACGTGCGTGCCAATGGCAAGATCGCTATGAAACTGGACGAAGGTGAGAAATTGGTAGGCGTCGTCAGTTGTACGGATGAACAGGATATCTTTCTTTCTTCACGGGCCGGTAAATGTGTTCGTTGTGCAGTGCAGGATTTACGAGTGTTCGCAAGCCGTTCCTCGACAGGCGTACGGGGGATAAAGCTGGCGCCCCAGGATGAAATCATCTCGATCACTGTTCTGGATCATATTGAAGCAACGCCAGAAGAACGAGCCGCCTATATAAAACTTTCCCGCCAAAAAAGAGGAATAGAAGATGATCCGGAAGAGAAAGATGAGTCAGAAAACCTGGGTGAAAACACCCGTCTTTCACCTCAGCGTTTTGAAGCACTGGAAGCGCAAGAGCAATTTATTCTGACAGTGACCGATCGCGGCTTTGGCAAGCGCACCTCTGCTTATGAATATCGCATTACAAATCGCGGGGTACAGGGCGTTGCTAGCATGAAGCTGACGACAAAGACCGGAAAGATTGTCAACAGCTTCATCGTTAACGATTTAGACCAAATTGTTTTAGTAACGGATGGGGGGCAATTGATTCGCTGCCCCGTAAAAGACATCCGCATGGCGGGACGTCAAACACAAGGCGTCACTATTTTCCGCATAGCTGGAGACGAGAAAGTTGTCTCTATTGCGCGTATTTCTGAATCACAGGATGAGGATGATGCAGAAACTGGTGCTGAGGCTGCAATAGAAGTAACAGAAAGCAGTGCAGAGGAATGAGTTCATTAAAGATCGCACTTTATCCAGGAACTTTCGATCCTGTCACAAAGGGGCATCTTGATATTATTTTAAGAGCTTCCCGTCTCGTAGACGTTTTAGTTGTCGCGGTTGCTGCTAATGCGGGAAAGGGGCCAATCTTTACACTAAAAGAGCGACTTGCAATGGTTCGTCATGAGGTTGAAAAATTAACCCGGAATTATCCTGAAGATTGTGGAAAAATTGACGTCAGGGAATTTGATAATCTTCTGGTTGATTTCGCGCGCGCACAAAAAGCTTCTATGATTGTACGGGGATTGAGGGCTGTTTCAGATTTTGATTATGAATTTCAGATGGCTGGATTGAATAAGGCTATGAGCCCTGCTATTGAAACAATTTTTTTGGTCTCTTCTGATGGAAGCCAATTTATTTCTTCTACTTATATTAAGGAAATCGCCACGCTTGGTGGCGACATCAGCGCTTTTGTGTCAGATGACGTTGCCCAAAAATTGCTGCAAAAAGTCAGAACAGCTAAATTGTAATCTACAATTTGGCCGCAAGATTTGTAAAATCAGTGTTGAGTTTGGTTCCCAGGCTTGTGACGCCAATGATCACCACAACAGCGAGTAAGGCAATCAGCAAACCGTACTCCGCAGCTGAGGCTCCACTTTCATCTTTGAGAAAATTTAAGATTGTTTTCATTTTCTGTTCTACCTCTTTTAAATTTTTCAATATTCCATTGTTATTCTGCGAAACGAAGGTTAAAGATTCATCAATGGTGTGAGACTATTTGGATTTAATCTCAATAGATCTGTGTCACGATTTCGAAAGATAAGGACTTGTTTCTCTCATACCTTTAGGACGAAGAAAGAGAGAATTTTTTTCAAGTGTAAGGCAAAGCGTGCCAATGATAATCACACCCGTCCCGATCCACAAACTCAGGGAATTGGGAATTTCAGCAAAAGCAACAAAACCAATCGCAGCTGTAAACATAAGCCTTGCAAAACCAAAGGGCGCCAGAAAAGTAACTTCCGCAGCTTTGTAAGCATGAGAAGTACTATAGTGAGCGCTTGCGCTTAAAGCCCCCAGCAGAATCACCCAATACCACTGCTCAGGAGCAGGCATAATCCATACCGCAAGAGCAGGAATAAGCGATAGAGGTGCCATAAATAAAAGAAGATAGAATGTCAAATTTTCTGCGCTCTCTCCTTTTGCTCCCAATTCACGCCCCAAAAGCTTCGCTGCCGCAAGCCCAATGGCTGAACCGAGGGGCAGTAGCACAATCCAGGATAGGGAACTTTCACCGCCGCCCCATAAAGCGCGATCAGGTCGGGTGATGACAAAAGCACCCAGAATTCCAAGAATGATGCCAATGGAACGATAAAATCCTATACGTTCTCGCAGATAAAAATGAGCTCCTATGACAGTGAATATAGGTCCCGTAAAGCTGAGGGCAACGGCTTCTGCCATTTGCATATGAGAGAGCGCCATATACCATAATACGATCCCCGCAACAGCAGTCAGGACACGGTAGAAATGAAGAGAAGGATAAACGATCTTGAGCTTTTGTTTTCCTTTTGGCAAAATAAAAGGCAGCATGATGATAAATCCAATGAAATTCTGCAAAAAAGCAATCTGATACGAAGAAAGAGCGGGACCTGCAGCAGAAGCCTGAGAAAGTAACTTGACAACCCCATTATTCGCAGCAAAGAAAAAGCAGGCGAGAATTTTCCAAATAGCGCCTTGCCAATGAAGAGATATCGAAGAAGTGCGCTTAGAGAAAATCATTTATTCTTTTTTCCTCTGTAAAAAAGAGACACTTTTTAACTTTTTATTTAGAATATATTTCTACGTGATGTAAAAAAAATTGTAAAGAATGTTTTATTGCCTTTATACTTTATCGATACTATAGAAGAAAATAGACTAAGACCCCCCCAATCCCTGTCATAATAAAGCTCCCGATGACAAGACGCCGGACCAAAAGGGCGCGGGGTAATTTATTATCATTGGCAGCAGAAGAAAATTGCATACCAAAACCTTCTCTGGAAATAATAACATGGGCATGCTCTTCAGAGACTGCTTTTTCTTCTTCAAAATACGTGGGGTTAGACATAATATTCACCGTTGTTCCAAAGCTATAAATTTTCGTTGTACAGGACCGATATATCGCTGACGGGGACGACCAATTTTCTGGATAGGATCTTCTATCATTTCCCGCCATTGGGCAACCCATCCTGCGGTTCTTGCCAGAGCAAAGAGGACTGTAAACATCGTCGTTGGAATTCCCATGGCTTTCAAGATAATCCCTGAATAAAAATCAACATTCGGGAATAATTTTTTTTCAACAAAGTAAGCATCATTTAACGCAATTTTTTCAAGTTCCAAAGCAATTTCAAGCAAGTGTTCATTTTTAACGCTCAGTTCTTCAATAACTTCATGACAGCTTGCACGCAAAATCTGAGCGCGGGGATCATAATTTTTATAAACCCGATGCCCAAACCCCATGAGGCGGAAAGGATCATTTTTATCTTTGGCTCGTTTGATAAATTCAGGAATACGGCTTTTATCTGCAATTTGCGTCAGCATATTCAGGACAGCTTCATTAGCACCCCCATGAGCTGGCCCCCAAAGAGATGCTATCCCCGCAGCAATACAGGCAAACGGATTGGCGCTGCTGGAACTTGCAAGACGCACTGTAGAAGTCGAAGCATTCTGTTCGTGATCGGCGTGAAGAATAAAAATAAGATTCATGGCTTTTGCAAGAACAGGATTAACTTGATAATCATAGCTGGGAACAGCAAACATCATATGAAGAAAATTCTCAGCATATTTCAAATTATTTTGGGGATATACAAAAGGCTGCCCCACCGAATATTTATAAGCCATGGCTGCCATTGACGGCATTTTTGCAATCAGGCGGGTGGATGCTAGCTCTCGTTGATCGGGGTCATGAAGATCGAGACTGTCATGATAGAAGGCAGAAAGAGCCCCTACCACACCGACCATAACGGCCATGGGATGAGCGTCCCGGCGAAAGCCTTTATAAAAATTAATCAATTGTTCATGTAAAAGGGTATGCATACTGATCTCATGATGATAATCAGCAAACTGCTTTTGGGTTGGAAGCTCCTTGTGGAGCAATAGATAGGCAACTTCAAGAAAATCGCATTTTTCGGCAAGGTCTTCAATTTTATAACCCCGATGGGTGAGAATACCCTTTTCTCCGTCAATGTAGGTGATCGCTGAATCGCAACTGGCTGTTGACGTGAATCCAGGATCATACGTGAAATAGCCTGTTTTTGAATAGAGTTCTCGAATATCAATGACTTTTGGACCCAGCGTACCTGACAGCACAGGAAGTTCATAAGTTTTTCTTTGTGCGCCTTCATCGAAAATAAGGGTTACCTTCTTCGATTGAGAAGATTCAGTCTTCGTTGCACACGCTTTTGCGATTTCTGCCATGATGGCCTCCCCAGTCTTGTATATTAGAACTTTAGCACATCCTGGATTCTTTCCAAAGATTCCTCCCTGCCAAGAGTTATCATAACATCAAAAATGCCTGGAGATATACTTTGTCCTGTCAGGGCAGCCCTGAGAGGCTGGGCAAGCGCGCCCATTTTAATCTGAAGGGATTCAGCCAATGTGCGCAACGCTTCCTCAAGATTCTTTTCTTCCCACTCTGGAAGAGTTTGAAGGATGTTCAGGACTTGCCGCAACAGGGATGCAACTTCACTATCTGCCAAGATTTTTTGGGCTTTTTCATCAAGAGGAAGAGGACGGGAGTGGATCAGAAAAAGAGCATTTTCAGCAAGTTCCTGAAGTGTGCGGGCTCTTTGCTTAAGTCCAGACATCCCTCGAAGCAATCGTTTATTGAGCAGTTCTGTCAGTTCAACATCGCTGATCTTTTGAAGGATGGGCGTCACAAGACGAACGAGATCTTCATCGTTTCTTTCTCGTACATAATGGGCATTCACAGAAGTAAGCTTGGCCATATCAAACCGGGATGCTGATCTGCCTACATCCTTAATATCAAACCACTCGACAGCCTGAGTGCGGGAAATAATTTCATCATCTCCATGCCCCCAACCCAATCTTAACAGATAGTTACACATGGCCTCTGGCACAAAGCCCATGTCCCGATAGGCTTCGACGCCCAAAGCACCATGACGCTTGGAAAGCTTTGCACCATCTTCTCCGTGAATCAAAGGAATATGAGAGAAAAGAGGGGAGTTCCATCCCATAGCCTCGTAAATCTGGAGTTGCCGAAAAGTATTTGTAAGATGATCATCACCTCGAATAACATGGCTGATGTTCATTTCATAGTCATCAACGACCACAGCAAGCATATAGGTAGGCGTTTGATCGGCGCGCAGCAAAACCATATCATCCAGTTGAGCATTTTGGACACGAATTTCGCCCTGGACAAGATCCTGAATAATTGTCTCTCCTTCTTCAGGAACTTTCAGGCGAATGACCGGACATACGCCAGAAGGTGCTTCATGGGGCGATCTGTCACGCCAATAGCCGTTATAACGGGGCTGGCGTCCTTCTGCCCGTGCTTTTTCCCTCATTTCCTCAAGCTCCTGGGGTGTACAAAAGCAATAATAAGCTTTTCCTTGGGCAACAAGAGCATGGGCAGCTTCCTGATGACGTGCGGCTCGCGCAAATTGGAAAATAATGTTGTCATCCCAATCCAGTTCAAGCCATTTAAGTCCCTCTATAATGGCCTTGATAGCTTCATTGGTCGAGCGATCACGATCCGTATCCTCGATGCGCAGTAAAAATTTTCCCCCGTGATGACGTGCATATAGCCAATTGAAAAGAGCAGTGCGTGCGCTGCCAATATGTAAAAAACCAGTCGGCGAAGGAGCAAAACGAGTGACAACATTCATGATCTTGGGCTACTTTTCTGAAAAATACATATATGGATGGTTTTATCACGAAATGAAATGGATTTCATCCCTTGATCCTCGCAGAAAAATAGAACGATTTCAATCGCTCCTTATTCTTGAACAATGTCGATGGATACTCTGGTTTCCTGTCGCAATGGGAATAGGAATCGTCGGCTATTTTCATCTTCTCTCAGAACCGCCTCTATGGGTGGGCGCCATCCCCTGTCTTATTTTTGGACTATCCTGGTTTGCAAACCGACAACACCTGTGGCGTTATCTTATCTTCAGTTTCTGTTTTGGCGTATCCCTTGGTTTTACAGCCGCGCAGTGCAGGACGCATATGCTTTCTACCTTTATGCTGGTTTCTGCTGAGACTGTTCATGGAATCGAAGGCACCCTTTTGCAAGTAGAAGAAATGCCTGCAAGCGTGCGCCTCACCCTTGGCGATGTGAAAATATCAGAAGAATCCCGCTTGCATCAGAAGCCTGTAAAAATCATTCGTCTGACGTTAAAAGGCAAACTTGCCAAGTCAGAAACAAAACTGTGGCCAGGACAACAGGTGCGTCTGGATGCTGTCTTGCTTCCCCCCAACGAACCCATTGCGCCGGGTGCCTATGATTTTCGCCGCAAAGCTTATTTCTCAGGGATTTCCGCTGTTGGATTTGCAATATCACGTCCCCAGATCTTAAAAGAAGCCCCATCCTCATTTATAACCAAATTAACCTCTTTTCGTCATAGCATAACAACCTTGCTTCGAGAAAGCATAGGGGGAGTGGAAGGAGAAATTGCAGTCGGCCTTGTCACAGGAGATCGGGCGGGTATCCCTGAAACTATTCGACAAGCTTTTGCCAATTCAGGACTTGCCCATATCCTGGCGATTTCAGGGTTACATTTGTCAATTGTTGCAGGACTGGCGTTTTTATGTATTCGCCGTGGATTAAGCCTTTTTCCTTCTATTGTCTTACGCTGGCCTGTGAAAAAATGGGCGGCAGGAGCCGCTCTTTTTTTTACGTTTGGCTACCTTCTTGTATCCGGAATGTCTATCCCCGCTCAACGAGCCTTTATCATGACAGGGATTGTTTTGCTGGGCGTTTTAACAGACCGTACAGCTCTTACACTGCGTAACGTTGCCCTGGCGGCAAGCCTTATATTGCTGATTGCACCTGAATCCCTGATGTTGCCCAGTTTTCAAATGTCATTTTCAGCCGTTATCGCTCTGGTTTCCGGATACGAAGCATTACGTCAGCCCCTGTCAGAATGGAGCATCAAAAAAGAAGGATCTCGTCGATTTTTTCTCTACCTGTCAGGTATCCTGATCTCAACGATTTTGGCAACGGCAGCAACAACCCCTTATGTGATCTATACTTTTAACCGCTTCACACTCCACGCCATCCCTGCAAACCTTGTTTCTATCCCTCTTTTAGCTTTTGCTATCATGCCGCTTCTCGTTATTTTTTTGTGCCTCAGTTCTTTTGGTCTGGAAGGATGGGTTGTTTATCCTCTCAAACTGTCTATTGGCTGGATGACAGCGATTGGGATCGAAATTGGTAGTTGGCCTGGGTCTGTCCTTCTTGTTCATGCCATGTCTCCTCTGGTGTTAGCGCCGGAGGTAAAATG
>BBVC01000063.1 GCA_001192655.1 Caedimonas varicaedens | reverse complement strand
CCGATGTTGACACTCTGGGGCTTGGATTATTTACGCTGGGCGCCTTATGGTTGGCTCTTTGGAAGACTTCCTGGAGATGGGCAGGATGGATAGGGATTGTTTCTTGTGTCGGCATAATGTGGGTCAATCGCCCTCCCGATTTATACGTTCTTGCAGAAAAAAAACTCATTTCCTTTGCGGGAGAAAGTCAGAAAGTGTGGGTTAATTCTCTTCGCTCGGGACGATTTGCAAGGGAAAGCTGGATGAAAATAGCGGCAGCAAAAGAATGTGATAAATTTGACAAACTGTTGAAAAATAAAAAACAAAATCTTCTTTCTTCTACAGACAAAGGACATTTTTTACAGACGTCATCCGGAAACATTTTCCTTGAGGAAGAAAAAGAATCATTTTGTCAGGATTGGTCATGCCGTCTCATTCACCAGAAAAGCAGGGAAACCCTCGAGTTTGAGCAACTCGTTGAAAAAGGGGGATATCTTATTTGGATTACGCCTCAAGGATTCATTCTTCAAACGGTGGTGGATTGGTCAGGAAATCGTCCGTGGTGCTTACGATGGACTCCTTAACAGACGCTCGATCGCCTTGTTATTATATTCAACAGGGAAAATTTTACGCAGCGAGGAAATGTACTGAACCAATAAGTCGTTGAAGATTTCCTGTTTCAGTTGATCCTTAAACTCTTTAATTTTCTCGTCTGCCCCTTGCATTTGTACAGGCTCTACCTTGACAACACTTCCCACAATAAAATCACGCTGGTTATGGTCATTGATATACGAAGCTGCTTTTGCTCCGCCCACACGAATATGGTAAAGTGCTTCGATAAAATTTTCAGGAAGATAGAACGCTATAGGCGCCAGAGGTCCTTTTCTGCTCACTCGAATTTGCGAAATGCGTAATCCTTTTTGTTGGGCAATCATTGAGAAAAGCCCTCCTCGATTCACCTGATGTTCAATATCCAGAACTATTTCTTTTGCCTTTTGGCTTTTTAAATGCTGGATGAGAAGATTTTTTGCTTTTTCCTTGCTTTCATCAAATGTCATGGGATGAGCAGAATAAACCTTATCAACCCGCGCCAGAAAAAAGTTTCCGTCGCCTGTCTCAATGATTTTGGTTGATTCTCCTTCTTTTTCGCCAAACGCTTCAGTCACAATGCGTATTTCCAGGGGATCAGACAAAGGCAACGAATTAGCATCTTTTGAAGCAAAAAAACCATCTTTCCCCATCCGGGAAAAAGTTTTGATGGGCGCGTTATATGTCTTGGAAATTTCTTCCAGGCTGGCCCCGCCGGCCATGGCATCGTCAATCTTGTTAGAGAGTTCAAAAAGTTTTTCGCTTGCTACCTGTTTTTCGAGGCTCTCTTTTAATTGTTCCTTCACCTGATCAAGAGTTTTTCCGTTAAATTCATCTATGCGTGCCTGATATGCCTGTTGAAATTGAGAATCTGTTAGAGGAGTTTCCTGTTTAATCAGAAAGGGGGTGAGAACAATTACAGAAATATCCCGATATTCCTGGGCAACAAATTTGGCAGGATTCTTTTTAAAATAATCCAGAATTTCATTATCCGAAGGGTCTTTTTCTAATGGCATTTTTGCGCTTTCGATAGAAACAATATCTAAAACCCGTCGCTGATTATCATAGCTGTACATGCGAGAGAGCAGTGATTGTGGAACTGTAATGCCACTAAAGAGCGTTTGGACAAGTTCACGTATGAGCATATCCCGTCGAAGCGTTTCAACAAAAGTGCTTTCACGCATTCCAGTATTTTGAAGAAAAGCGTTAAACCGATCTCGATCAAAGCTGCCATCTTCTTTTTTAAAGCCCTGGTCTTGTGTAATGGCGCGCCTCACTGCTTCATCAGGAATGACAAGCCCTAAACGTTCTGTTTCTCGCTGAAAAAGTAAATTAGTCACCAGATTTTCAAGCACATGAGGATAGAGCTTTTGTTGCTGTTCAGGGGGAATGATTGTTTTGGAGATTCCCTGAAGATGTGACAGTTCTTGCGATAGGGACTGAGAGAATTGATGTAGATTAATCTTTGTTCCCCCGACCGACGCAAGATTGCTGACACCACCACGTGTCCCTGTTAAAACATCCTGACCGTACCATAGCACTCCGAATGTCACTGCCAGGATAAACAGAAAGGTGCGAAACCACCAAGATCCCGAGTGTTTGCGAATCGATTCAATGAGCATGAAAGAAACCTCAAATTTTTTCAGTTTTCTGATGATATTACAGAGACTCGCTCATCTGAGCAATCAGATTATCTCTCAAGAGTCTATTTCCTGAGAGTTTTGGATATTTGTTTCGTGCGCTATATCCTTCTCTAGCGCAAATACAGTGAGTATGGTAAGCATATAGGAATCTATCAATACAAGAGGATATAGGCTGAATGATGAAAATTTATGTTGAACGCAATGATCTCATGAAAGCGCTTGGGCATTCTCATAGCGTTGTCGAGAAAAAAACAACGATTCCTGCCCTGTCCCACGTCTTATTACAGACAGAGGGGACAAAATTAAAGATTACAGCCACCGATCTTGAATTGACCATTATCGAAGTGATAGACGCTGATGTAGAGATGGAGGGTTCAGCCACAGTCCTTGAAAGTATGTTTTATGAAATTGTACGAAAACTTCCAGATGGTGCAAAAATAACACTTCAGATGAAAGAGAATGGGAATCAATTATTGCTGAACTCTGGAGCATCGCGATTTACTCTTTCCTGTTTGCCCACTAAAGAATTTCCATCTGTACAGATTACGGAATTACCCTATCATTTCAAAATTCCCGCAAAAGACTTGCTGCGTTTGCTGAACAGAACAGAGTTCGCGATGTCAACAGAGGAAACGCGCTATTATTTAAATGGGATTTATATCCACCCTTACCAAAATCAAGAGCTAAGAGCTGTTGCAACAGATGGACATCGTCTGGCGCGTGTCAGCGTTCCTCTTCCGGAAGGCGCTGAAGATTTTCCAGGTATTATTATTTCTCGCAAGACAGTGAATGAGATTTTGAAAATTTTGCCGGATCAAAACTCAGACGTGGATATTCGTCTTTCTGAAACCCAGATTACCTTTACTTTTGAAAATGTATTTTTGTCTTCACGACTGATTGACGGAGTTTTTCCTGACTATGAAAAAGCAATCCCCAACGGAAATAACAAAGTCGTACGCCTGCAGGTCAATCCCTTTTTAAAAGCGGTAGAAAGAGTGGCGATTATTTCATCTGAACATTCACGAGGATTGAAGATAGAAGCACAATCAGGAAAACTTATTTTATCTTCTGTCAGTTCAGAAATTGGCAGCGCAGTTGAGGAGATAGAAGCTCATTATGGAGCAGAGTCTATCGAAATTGGATTTAACTCAAAATATTTAATGGATATTGCCAAACAGATGGAGAATGATGAAGCTGAATTTTCTTTTGCAGACACAAATACGGCAGTTATCATTCAGAATCTGGCAGATGCTCGATCCCTCTATGTTCTCATGCCCATGCGTGTATAAAAAAAAGGTGCTTGCTATAATGTTTTCCCTTCTGTTTTGGGGTCTTCATGTAGAATAACTTCTGATTGAGGAAACTCTTTTTCCAGCGCTTCTATCACTTGTTCGCTAATCATATGGGCTTCTCTGAGAGAGAGATCTCCATCCATTTCAATATGAAGCTGAATAAAACTATGCCGACCCGACGAACGGGTTTTCAAATCATGGCACCCTAAAATTTTTGGATGACCGAGAGCGATTTTAAAGATTTTCTCGCGGGACTCGTCCGGTAACTCCCGATCTATAAGAATATGAAAGGAATCTTTGGAAATGTTCCAGGCCGTCCAGAGAATGTAAAGTGAGATTCCCAAACCAAAGAGAGGATCCAGGTATGTCGTGTTCAACCATTCTCCGGCCATAAGCGCAATAATAACACTTCCATTAATCAGCACATCGGAACGGTAGTGTATGGAATCTGCTAGAATAGCTGGTGACCGTGTTTTACGAATGACATAACTCTGATACGTAATGAGTAAAAGAGTCAGCAGAATCGCAAAAATCATCACGATAATACCCACACCGGTAGATTCAACTCTTTGAGGATGCAGAAATCGGTGAGAAGCTTCCAGCATTAACCATGCGGAAGATCCTGAAATAAAAAGAGATTGACCCAACGCAGCCACAGCTTCAATCTTGCCATGACCAAATCGGTGTTCTTTATCAGGGGGACGGTATGCCTGCCGAACAGCAACCAAATTAAGAAGGGAGGCAGCCGCATCAAGAAGCGAATCGACAAGGGTGGCCTGAAGACTTAGGGAATCTGTCCACAGCCAGGCAAACAACTTTGCCAGAATTAAAATGCCTGCAACAGATACTGAAGCATAAGTTGCACGCCTGGCAAGTAAGGACGCATCATGAAAATGAGAACTGTCGACCATAAGTCCCCCTTTTGGTAAAACCTATTATGCCTGATTTTTTATGTGAAGGCTAAAAACAAGCCTATAATATAACTTTTACGATAGGTGCTTCAAATAAAATTTATAGACCCTGAACATCAAATTTATTTTTGAATGAACCCCTGTCTGTCCATGATGAAAATAATGTCATCAATAATATGATGCAGAAAATCTTCGTTTTCTCCCTGAGCCATCAGCCTGATCAAGGGTTCGGTTCCTGATTTTCTTACAACCAGCGACCCATCAAGTCCTAATTTTTCAATAGCAGTTTCAATCGCTTTTTGGACATCAGGATCTTCAAGAGGTGCTTCCTTCTGAAACCGTATATTCTTTAAAACCTGAGGGAAAGGGGTAAAGATATGAGAAAGTTCAGATGTTCGTTTCTGCTTCTCCACCATCACTGCCAGAATTTGAAGTGCTCCCACCAACCCATCGCCTGTTCTTGCATAATCACTTAGAATAATATGCCCAGATTGTTCTCCCCCCACATTGCACTGATGGGTTCGCATATATTCAGAAACATATCGATCACCTACAGGCGTTCTGATCAAGCGCAACCCCAGATTATCAAGAAATCTTTCAAACCCCAGGTTGGTCATTGATGTGCCAACGACACAATTTCCCCTCAGAGTGTCTTTTTCCAACCATGCCTTTGCGATCACAGCAAGGAGTTGATCACCATCCAGAATCTTTCCTTTTTCATCAATCATGACGATTCGATCCGCATCTCCATCCAAGGCGATCCCCACGTCAGCCTGATGATAAAGAACAGCCTCTTGCAAGGCAGAAACGTTTGTGGCTCCACATTCATGATTGATATTGAATCCATCAGGTTGATCTCCAATGGAAATAACGTCAGCGCCAAGCTCCCAAAAAACTGTAGGAGCAACTTTATAAGCGGCTCCATGAGCGCAATCCAGGATAATCTTAAGACCATCAAGCCGAAGGTGTTTGGGAAAAGTACTTTTTACAAACTCTATATACCGACCCGGTGCATCTTCCAGGCGTTTCGCGCGACCCAATTCGGAAGCTGGAACGAGTCCATACAAACCGTCTTCCATAACTCGGGCTTCGATTTCCCGTTCAACTTGATCGCTTAATTTGAAGCCATCCCGGTCAAACAATTTGATTCCATTATCTTCATGAGGATTATGTGAAGCTGAAATCATAACACCCAAATCCGCACGCAAAGATCTTACAAGCATTGAAATAGCGGGAGTTGGCAAAGGACCAACCAGCATCACATCCATCCCAACCCCGACAAATCCTGAAACCAGAGCGGGTTCAATCATATAACCTGAAAGACGCGTATCTTTGCCAATAACAACTTTTGGATGTGTGCGTCCTTTTTTAAAATAACTGCCCGTCGCAACGGCAACTTTCATAATAATGTCAGGAGTCATAGGCGCAGCATTTGCTCGGCCACGCATACCATCTGTTCCAAAAAACTTACGCATTCTGAACGCTATCCTTTATTCATTTCTAAATTAACCTGAGACTATATACAAAATATAACCCTAAAATCAAGAAAAAGTATTTTATTTCATCTTCGACCAAAAAGACGCTCAATATCCGTCTTTTTTAATTCAACATAGGTTGGTCTTCCATGATTGCACTGACCCGAATAAGGTGTGCCTTCCATTTGTCGCAAAAGCGCGTTCATTTCTTCAAGAGTTAATTTGCGACCTGCACGAATACTGCCATGACAGGCCATGGAAGAGCAAATTTCCTCGAGTCTACCTTTCAGATTTATATTTTCCCCGCTTTCCCGAATTTCATCCAGAAGATCGAGAATGAGAGAACGAATATCTGGATTTCCCAACAAGGCTGGCGTTGCGCGAACAAGAACAGCCGTAGAGGAGAAGGCTTCCAATTCAAGCCCGAAGGAAAGAAATTCCTTTTGATGATCTAAAAGCAGGACGACATCGTTCTCCGGCAAGGTGATGATTTCAGGAATGAGGAGTCCTTGGCTTTTTACACCGGCTCCCATGGCTTCTTTCTTGAGGTTTTCATAAACGAGGCGTTCATGAGCCGCATGTTGATCAACAATCACAATACCGTTCTCGGCTTCAGCAATAATATAGGTATCATGAACCTGTGCTTGTGCTTTTCCCAAAGGAAATGAGGAGAACGTCTCTTCTTGAGATGTAGATGTCCTAGAAAAAGCAGTATCTGGAATCTCTTGGCGAGGAATACTTTCCAAACTGTCATTTATTGCCATCATGGGAGTATAGGAAGAACGAGAAGATATCGAAACATAACGTGGAGAAGACGAAGAATGGAAAGCTGGCTTCATAAAAGGAAAACTGTGGGAAGGTAACGGAATCGATGGTTTCAACATACTGAGTGCAGATTGAGCAACTGTTGTTGAGGTACGGTGGCCTGCCTGAGACAACGCATGTTTAAGAGCACTGATCATGAATGTGCGTATAAGTTGTACGTCCCGAAATCTGACTTCTGTTTTGGCGGGATGGACATTCATATCTACTTCTTCCGGCGGTAAAGTCAGAAAAAGAGCAACTTGCGGATAACGATCACGCGCCAGAAAATCCTGGTAGGCTACTCTCAGGGCGGCTGAAAGGATTTTATCCTTTACAGGTCGCTGATTAACAAAAAGATACTGATGCTGGGCATTCCCCCGACTAAACGTCGGAATCCCAGCATAACCAGCCAATTTAACTCTTTCCCGCTCAGCTTCTACAGGAATCACATTTTCAGAGAATTCACGCCCGATAATATCTGTAATACGTTGGCATAAATTTTCTTCTCCCTCTACAGATGGCAACAATAATAAATCTCTCTTGTCATCTTTCAAGCTAAAGGCAATCTCTGGATGCACCATGGCCAAACGCTGAAGTATTTCCAGCACATGAGAATTTTCTGTAGTTGCTGTTTTCAGAAATTTCAGGCGTGCGGGCGTCGCATAGAAAAGATCCCGCACTTCCACGCGGGTTCCTCTCGTGCCAGGTGTCGGTTCAGGCTCATGTTTCACTCCTCCCTCAACCAAAAGCTTCCAGGCTGTTTCTTCCCGCTCCTGGCGTGAAATCAGGGTGAGGCGGCTGACCGAGCCAATAGAAGGAAGAGCTTCTCCCCGAAATCCCAGCGTTCGAATATTGAAGAGATCTTCATCAGGTATTTTTGAAGTGGCATGACGTTCAACAGCCAACAACAGATCTTCGGCGGACATGCCGCCACCGTTATCTTCCACTAAAATGAGACTTCGACCGCCATCGCGAAGCGTCACATCAATTTTGCGAGCGCCTGCATCGATAGCATTCTCAACCAATTCCTTAACCACAGAAGCAGGACGTTCAACAACTTCACCCGCAGCAATTTGATTAATCAGCGTTTGTGGAAGAAGTCGAATAGCCCTAGCCATTGTTTTAATTACCCTTTAAATAAGTGCGAGTTAGAATTTTTCCTTCTTCTACCGCAGGCTGGTCAAAAGCATTGATGTTCAATAATTTAGCCGCAATCATCGTTTCAAGCATATAATACATCAAAAGTTCTCCCATAACTTCTTCATTCAGCTCAGGGATAGAAAAAATCCTTGTGGGACACTTTTTATTCATCAGTGTTTCAGCTGTCGCTCTTTGTTCGGCGATCATCAAGTCTCCCATTGTTTTTTGAGAGAAATAATCTAGATCCTTGATGCCTTGGGGGATTTCAACTTTCATTCCCTTCTGCTGAACATTTGTACAAATAAGTGTAAAAAACTTGTCACGCGGCCCGTCCAAATAGAGTTGCAGCTGACTGTGTTGATCGACTGTTCCCAGGGCATTCAACGGCGTTGTTCCCTGTCCTTTTTTCCCAAGGCTTTCTGCCCATAGTTGGCGAAACCAGAAAGTAAAGTAATAAAGGCGATCTATATAGGGCATCAGAACATTTTGAGAATATCCTTTATAAGCTGCCATCACTGTCAAAACAGCTCCCTCAAGAGCAGAGAGAGGATTGTCCAAAACCTGACAAGCTCCTTGACGCACCCGCTTTATATCGATGCCCGCAATAGCAGAGGGCAAAAGTCCCACATTCGCAAAGACAGAAAAACGACCGCCTACACCCAGGGGATGATCGAAGCACTCCAGTCCATACTGTTCCGCAATTTGACGTAAGGGAGAGAGTTTGGGTTCGGTCAGAATGAAAATATGTTTCTTCATCTCAGGAAGCGTATATCGGGGAAGAACGGTTAACAATTGACATAATGTTTCAGCCGTCGTTCCTGATTTGGAAATAGCTAAAAATCCCGTCTTCTGAAAGTCCAGAGAAGAAAATAAACTTTCAAATGTGTGGGGATCAATGTTGTCCATAAAAAGGACGCGACAGGAAGACGTCTGATGAAAAACCGATTGTTTAAGAGCGCAAAGAGTCTGGGCGCCCAGACTCGACCCTCCTGTTCCCAGGACAACCAGCGTCTTGAAATCCTGACACCATTTGTGAGCTATTTCCCCTATAAAAATAAGATCATCAGATTTATAGACACTATCCAAAAAAGGGTGTTGTCCCTTTTTTTGCTCTTGTTGAATTTCTTCAAACCCTGCGATTGCTTTTTCCAAAAGAGACACATATTCAGGAGATAATGTCCATTCATGCAGGACATCAGAGAGAAGCATGGAAATAGAATGTATCGCCATTTTAAATCTTTCTTTGATAAATTTTAATTTTGGGCTTCAGGTTTTCCAACGATAATAAAACTGAGACCCTGGGGATCCAGGAATTTTTCTGCAAATTTATTTAGCTGATCAAGCGTCACACTTTTGATCAGTTTATCGCGTTTTTGGGGATAATCCATAGGGTACCCCCACCGTTGATAATAATGGATAAGCTCTGCAATAGAGCCGGAAGATGTTAAATTCAGAACGAAAGACCCTGCAACATAGGACTTGGCTTCTTCAAGCTCCGCTTGTGTTACTCCTTTTTCCTTAACCTGAGACCAAATTTCCCGAATAAGCTTTAATGCTGATAAAACGTGACGATTGGCGCTACCCAGTTCTCCCAGAAAGAAATAAGCATGGTCATAGTTTTCAGAAGACGTAGAAATAGTATAGACATACCCTTCTCTGGCGCGTACTTGCGAAAATAAGCGTGACGTGGGAGAGCCCCCCAATATCTGATTTAAAAGGACCATATAGATGTATTCAGGATCTCTGGCGCTCAGTCCCTTTTGGACAAAAAGAGCCCGACTTTGAGGAAAATTGGTCTGAACGATTTTTGTTTCTCCATCCCAGGAATGCTCGAAGGAGGGAATTTGTGGCAGGGATGATTGATCAGGCAAGTCTCCAAACATATGATCGAGCGTTTTTTTAAGTTCTTGAGGTGTGATGTCTCCACATACTCCAATGGTTAGGGCATCTTTTGCAAAAGCTTTTTGAACGAACGCTTTAAGATCATGAGGTGTTAGTTTTTTGAGAGTTTCTTCTGTACCCATCCTTAAGCGCCCATAAGGATGATTCGCCATTAAAACTTCTTTGAAAGTTTTCGCCACAAGGTAATCTGGTGTTTTTTCCTGTACTTTAAGAGAGCTAATGATAGCGGAGCGTATTTTTTCAAATTCTCGTGCATCAAATCGTGGCTGCGTTAAAGCGAGCTTTAAAAGATCAAAGGCTTCCTGGTGGTGATTTTTGGTTGTTTTCAAAAATATTTTAAATTCATCTGAATCACACTCAAAACTCAGGTCAATGGCCAGTTTTTGCAGCTTTTCATTAAATTCTCTTGAATTTAATGTTCCTGCGCCTTCATCAAGCATATGAGAAAGGACTTCAACCAGCCCTGCTTTTTCAGCAGGAACATAGGATGCACCCGCCTTAAAACTCATCCGCAGAGAAATAACAGGGATTGTATGATCTTCTACCAGCCATGCTTTAATTCCATGAGAAGAAATCACTTCCTGTATTTTCAGAGATGCTTGAGAAGCAGAAATCAGGGAAAAAAATAAAATTCCCCCTGTGAGCAGTCGATTCAGAAATCCTCTCATTTTGTATCCCTTCCGCTCTTTTTAGAATTTTTTGGAACAAGACGGCCGACAACGGGCTGGGGATGAGCAAAAACTTCCCGCAATACCTGATTAATTTCTTCAGGTGTGACGGCTTTAATAGCGTCAGGCCATGATTCTATCTCTTGAATGGGCATTCCAGAAGCATAGAGACTTGCCAATGTTTGTGAGGCCTTGATGATATCATCCTGTGTATACACAAGTTCAGCAAGAATATAATCCTTGGTATTTTCTATTTCTTCAGCTGTGACCCCATCCCTGACAAGTTTCTCAAGTTCTTTGGCAAGCGTTTTTTCCAGTTTGGTCAGACTGACTTTCTGGGAAGGAGCTATCATAAGTTGAAATCTACCAGGACCTGCCTGCAATCCTGTGTAATTTACAGATAATTGTACAGCCAAATGTTGTCTTTCTACCAGAGATTCTGTAAGGCGACCGGTCACGGGACGACTCAAGAGATTTTCCAGAACAGCCAGGGCATAAAATTTCTTCTTCTCGCCTTCATTAAAGGTCGGTGCAGGATATCGTGCAACATAAATAGGATCTTCCGTAATTTCAGAAGTCATCTCAAAAAATTGGGGAAGCTCATAACCTTTGGGCTCTTTTATATTTAGTTTTGAAGGTAAGTGTTTTGCGGGAATAGAACCATAATATTTCTCAGCAAGCTTTTTGGCGTCGTCAAATGCGATATCGCCCCCAATAACAAGGAAAGCATTATTTGGCGCATACCAATCCCTATAAAAATTTTGTGCGTCTTTTGTGGTATAAGCCTTGATTTCATGCTCCCACCCAATAGTAGGAAAACGAGACGGATGATGGCGAATATCAATGGCATCCAATTCTTCCCTGAATTTTCCCATCACTGTGTTATCAATACGCATATGCCTTTCTTCCAGAATCACACTGATTTCCGGTTTTGCCCATTGATCATTGATTTCCAACTTTGCCATACGCTCGGCGTCTAGTTTCATAACCGTTTCAAGGTGAAGCGCAGGAATAATTTCATAATAAAGAGTATATTCTGACGTTGTCTGGGCATTCAAATCTCCCCCCAGATGAGTCACTTCTTGCATCATTCTTCCCGCAGCTGAAGACGGATTCCCCTTAAACATGAGATGTTCAAGATAATGAGCAAGTCCTGATTTTCCCCATGGACTATCGTTCGTTCCTGTTTTAAAAACCATCATATGAATGACGAGAGGCGCACGATGATTTTCAATCACGATCACTTCAAGCCCATTAGCAAGCTTATGAATTTTAGGATGATAGACGGCTGCCTGCAGCGGCGAAAAGGCGCTTAGCCCCACAAGCCCCAGAAACAACAAAACCCGGTTGAAATGCTTCATTGAAACCTCCTTATGGCGTCAAGGGAACAGCTTCTGTTTCCTGTTGGATCAGTTTTGCCTTCTCCTTAACGGGATCAATCACGTCTCCTTCAGGTTTGGGTTTTTGCCAAAAGAGAATTTTCTGAACAAGTTCTTCTTCTGGTTGAGCAGCCTTTGCTTCGCCATTGACAACTTCCCGAATATTGGATTGACGTTGACCTGCATTTGCCTGTTGAAGCAATTTCGCTTCTGCTGCTGAAGGATTTCCTGATGAGCCCTGTGTTTTCAGCACCAGTTTTTCTGCTTTTTCGCGCATTACTTTTTCTTCAGTTTCTCCTGAACGTTGAGAAACAGGAGGTCTGAGATCAATTGTAGGAGGCATACTCAGAGGAGGACGATCGCACACTGTAAATTCATCGGGCTCTGATCGATCAAGCCCTAGTCCACGTCTTGCCTGATCGCAAGACGTTAGCATGAGTCCCATTCCTACAAGGCTTAGAATACTAATATAACCAGATCTCATTTTCTGTTTTCCTTCTCTTCCTTAAAACGAATGACTTCTTCCCAAATCATAAGAGCTACTCCAAAAGTAATCGCAGCATCCGCAATATTAAATGCTGGAAAAGTATAAGAATGCCAATGAAAATAAATAAAGTCTACAACGCCGCCGAAACGAACGCGATCGATCAGATTACCAAGAGCCCCGCCTATAATCAGGCTTAGGGACCACGCCATCAGCTTGTCTTTCGTCTTCCATAGCATGATGCCCAAGATGATCGAAATAACACCGGCAAGTAAACTGAAAACCAGCGCATTGTAACCGCTTGCGTTGTTAAACAATCCCCAACTTATACCGCGGTTCCATACTAATACGAAGTCTAAAATAGGCAAGACCTGTATTCTTCGGGGATGGGCAATAAAATAATTCACGATCCAAAGCTTGGTGACCTGATCCAGCCACATAACTCCCACGATAATCACTAACAGATTTTTGATCGGGAAAGGACGCATGGATTTACCTTCTCTCATTCTTGTGCAGAAGCAAGTCCATTGACAGCTTCGTCGCATCTTTGACAAATATCAGAGTGTTGTTGTTGACCAACTTCTTCCAGAACACGCCAGCAACGTTGGCATTTTTCTCCTGGCGCCTGTTGAACAATAATCCCCAAATCCGCCATCTCTGGCAGTTGCCAGGAAGACGCAGGCGGAACATCACGGATAACGGTCACTTTTGAAACAATGGCAAACTCAGTAAAATCTACATTCGGCACAAGTTTATTTTCTGGGTCATAGAGCAGGACCTCTGCCTGAAGGCTTGAGCCAACTAACCCCTGACTACGCGCTTGTTCCAAGGCGCCCGTGATCAGCCGCCGCTGTTCGCGTATACGATCAATCCTTTTGGCAAGTTCAAGGTTTAGCCAGGCATCAGGAAAGTCTGGAAGAGTTTCAAGCTGCAAGCTGTCCCGTTCTTCTCCATAACGGGCTTGCCAGGCCTCTTCTGTCGTGAAGCACAAAACAGGAGAAAGCCAATGAACAAGGCCCCTGAACACAGCATCCATCACCGTGCGCGTAGCGCGACGACGAAGGCTTGAGACTTCATCGCAATATAAAACATCCTTGCGGATATCAAAATAAAAGGCCGAGAGATCTACTGCACAAAAAGCGTGAAGTTCTGAATAAAAACCCTGCAACTCATAGTTTTTGGAAGTCTCAACAAAGGCTTGTTGCAGTTGGTAAAGACGATGAAGAACCCATCGTTCAAGTTCCGGCATCTGTTCTTCAGAAAGAATTTCTGCCTCTTGAAATCCAGCCAGAGCGCCCAACAGATAGCGCAACGTGTTTCGATAGCGTCGATAAATATCTTCCTGATGTTTGAGAATCGAGGGACCAATCCGCAAATCGTCCAAAAAGTCACAACCCACAACCCAGAGGCGTAAAATTTCTGCCCCCAGTGTGTCAATAATTTTTTCCGGTGCAAGAGTATTTCCTATAGATTTCGACATCTTGCGGCCTTGTTCATCCACTGTAAAGCCGTGCGTCAGGACAGCCTTATAGGGTGCTTTCCCGCGCGTGACACATCCAATCAGCAGGGAAGATTGGAACCAACCTCGGTGCTGATCAGACCCTTCAAGGTAAAGAGATGCCGGGAATTCCAGCTCAGGACGCTTTTCCAGTACAAAATATTGTGTAGAGCCTGCATCAAACCATACATCCAGAATATCCCGTACCTGCTCAAAATGTTGCGGGTCATGAGATTCTCCCAGGAAACGCTCAGGCGGACTGGCAAACCATGCATCGGCGCCTTCCTGATAAACGGCTTCTAAAATGCGTTGATTGACTGCGGGATCGTGCAACGGCTTCCCTGTACGCTTGTCCACAAACAACGCAATGGGAACGCCCCACGCACGTTGACGGGAAATGCACCAGTCCGGTTTTGTTTCGATCATGCCTCGAATGCGATTTTTTGCCTGGGAAGGAATCCATTGGACAGTCTCAATGGCTTCTTGCGCTTTCTGTCGCAGATGGTTTTTTTCCATGCTGATAAACCATTGAGAAGTCGTACGATAAATGAGAGGAGCTTTTGAGCGCCAGGAATGAGGGTAACTATGAACGACTCTGCCTTCCTTCATAAGGGCGCCTGCCTGCTGAAGAGCTTCAAGAATGGCTTTATCTGCTTTAAAAATATGCTGACCAGCAAACAGCGGGACATGATCGTAATAAGAGCCATCTTCCGCCACTGTTTCTGGAACCTCAATGCCGTGAATCTTGCAGACATCGAAATCTTCCAGTCCGTGCCCCGGCGCCGTGTGAACAAAACCGGTTCCTGCCTCGGTGGTCACGTGGTCGCCCGCAATAAGCGGAACGGGAAAATCGTATCCCTGTTGATGAAGCGGATGACGTACTTGTGAGCCTACAAGATCAGGTTCTTTGAGGGTATGAAGCAAAGTAAATTTTTTAATCCCAACACTTTCTGCAAAGGAAGACACTCTCTCTGTTGCAATTAAAACTTTTTCACCCCGAATAGCTTGAGAGTCTTCTGTGATTTCCTCTATTCGGTAAAGCCCATAGGAAATCTCACGACCATAGGAAATCGCGCGGTTTCCGGGAAGTGTCCAGGGCGTGGTCGTCCAGATTATAACAGAAGCATTTATTAGTGCGCGAATTCCTAATGACACCACAACAGGAAAGCGGACGTAGACAAAAGTAGAGGACTTATCTTCATATTCGACTTCTGCTTCAGCCAGCGCAGTTTTTTCAACAACTGACCAAAGGACAGGCTTGATCCCTCTATACAAACTGCCATCTTTCAGAAAGTCCAGAAGCTTTTCAATAGTCGCAGCTTCTGCGGCATAATCCATGGTCAGATAAGGATGATCCCAATCCCATAATAATCCCAGACGCTTGAATTCTTCCCGCTGGATATCAACCCATTTTGCGGCAAAATCTCGACACTCTGCCCGAAATTCCGTCAATGAAACTTCTTCTTTCGATTTCCCTTTGGCACGATAGGCCTCTTCAACTTTCCATTCAATGGGAAGCCCATGACAATCCCATCCCGGAACCATGGGACTGTCTTTTCCCAGAAGTTGTTGGATACGGATTACGATATCCTTCAAAATAAAGTTAAAGGCATGTCCCACGTGAATGTGCCCATTGGCATAGGGGGGACCCACATGCAAAATGAATTTTTCACGCCCTTTGGCTTTTTCTCTCAAGCGGTTATAAACTCTTTTCTCTTGCCAATATTTCAGAATTTGAGGTTCCCGTTCTCGCAGGTTTGCTTTCATGGCAAAGGGCGTTTGGGGAAGAAAAAGCGTGTTTTTGTAATCAGTCATTGGCACCAGGCTCTTTATTATAAAACTTGAGGAATACCTTTTTGCTTACACCAACTTTGCAAAATGTTCCACTGGCTTCTTGCGCAAGTGTAGTCAAATGTTTAAATTCTTGATAGTCTCGACCTTAAATTAAACAATGGGGGCTTTTCTTCATAATGGATGGTTTTGAATTAAATCGCACGCTTGCAGCGGCGCTTTTGGCGCTTCTCCTTGGAATGCTGGTCTCAAAACTTTCCGATGAACTTGTTTCTCCCCGTTATCTTGCAACAGATGCCTATCCTATCGAGGTCACTCAAGAGGAATCATCTCCTGCCGCCTTACCCCAGGAAGAAGCCAAAACTGAGCCCATCGAACCTCTTCTCGCCTCTGCTAATATTGAACATGGACAAGATATTGCAAAAAAATGCCTTCAGTGTCATACACTCGAAAAAGGAGGCGCCAATAAAGTCGGTCCCAACTTATGGGGAATTGTGGGGAACAAAGTGGCTCATTTGGAGAGTTACGCCTATTCCAGTGCTTTCAAGGGGCATGGAGGAACTTGGACTTATGGGGAATTGAACGATTATCTTTACCACCCGCAAAAACATATCCCGGGAACCAAAATGGCTTTTGCAGGAATAAAAAAGACCCAGGATCGTGCTGATCTTATTGCATATTTAAGAACTTTAGGAGATTCTCCTCTCGCGTTACCAAAATCTTAAGTCATAGGTGAATATGTGTTGAGCTTTTTAAAATGTCTTTTCTTCAGTCTAGGTTTAGGCGTTGTCTCTTTTTTTGCTATCGCTGAGGATAGCTCTGAGCCACTCCAGGGCGTAGCGATTTATGGAGATGTTAAATATCCTAAAGATTTTAAGCATTTTGACTACGTCAATCCTCAAGCTCCCAAAGGGGGAATACTTCGCAGGGAAGCCGCCGGCACATTTGACTCGTTTAATCCTTTTGTGATCAAGGGACAAGCCGCAGTAGGGATTCAAGAACTTGTTTATGCCAGTCTTACCGCTCATTCCTATGATGAGCCAGGGTCTTGTTATGGTTATCTGGCGGAATCCATAGAGATTTCTCCTGATCGTACGTGGATTATTTTCAATCTTAGATCTGAGGCGACATTTCATGATGGAACGCCCATCCGTGCAGAAGACGTCCTCTACAGTTTTAATATGCTTATCACTAAAGGTGTTCCTTTCTATAAAGGATATTATAAAGCAGTGAGAAAAATCGAAGCACTCAATGATTTAAAGGTAAAATTTACTTTGGACTCAAGCGCCAGTCGAGAGCTTGCCGTTATCCTGGGACAATTCCCTGTTTTTTCAAAATCCTTTACAGAAAAATATGGGTTTGAAAAATCGGACTTATCCCCCCCTTTGGGCAGCGGCCCCTATAAAATTGGAGACTTCAAAGCTGGGAAGTACCTTACTTATGATCGCATCAAAAACTGGTGGGGAGAAAAGATTCCCGTTAATAGGGGACGATATAATTTTGATCATATGCGTTTTGATTATTTTCGTGACCCTAATATTGCTTTTGAAGCCTTCAAAAGTCATAGTTTTGATTTTCATATAGAAAACGTCGCCAAGAATTGGGCAACGGGCTATGATTTTCCTGCTTTTAAGGAAGGAAAAGTTTTTAGGGAAGAAACCATAGATCGAGAGCCTGCCCCCATGCAGGGCTTTCTGTACAATACTCGCCGACCTCTTTTTCAGGATCGAAAAGTGCGTGAAGCTTTGGCTTACGCCTTGGATTTTGAGTGGATGAATCAACATCTCTTCCATAATGCCTATCGACGCACCCAAAGCTATTTCCAGCGGTCAGATCTTGCTTCTTCAGGACTTCCTCAGGGCGAAGAACTCAAGATTTTAGAATCCTATCGCGATCAATTACCGCCAGAAGTTTTTTCTAATCCCTTTGTTCTTCCTTCTACAAATAAGCCTTCAAGTTTAAGACTAAACCTTGAAAAAGCAAAACAAATCCTGAAAGAAGCAGGTTGGCAAGTTCAAAAGAATATTTTGGTCAATGTAAAGACCGGAAAACCTTTTGTGTTTGAAATTCTTTTGGGACAACCTTCTCTTGAACGTATTATTCAGGGATTGATCAACAATCTTAAACGATTGGGAATTGAAGCTCGCGTGCGCACTGTTGATTCTGCACAATATCTTCAGCGTGTGGAAAATTATGACTTTGATATGATTTCAGCGGTCATTCCGCAATCTTCCACACCGGGGAATGAACAGCGAGAATTCTGGCTTTCCAGTCAGGTGAATATCGTCGGTGGGTTCAATTGGGCAGGCGTTAAAAGTCCTGTCGTGGATCAGTTGGTCAACCTTGTGATTGATGCGCCTGACAGAGAAAGTCTTAACCAGCGCGTTCACGCCCTTGACCGTGTCTTGTTGTGGGGATATTACGTTATTCCTGGCTGGCATATTATTGGAACGCGTGTGGCCTATTGGCTTCCGCTCAAACATCCAGCTACGCTACCTTCTTATGGGATTGACCTGATGTGTTGGTGGATGGATAGGGAAACAACTTCTTGAAAGCGCCTGATTTATGCTGACCTATGCTGTTCGACGCTTATTCCTGATGATTCCTACACTCTTTGGAATATTGCTTGTTAATTTCATGATTATTCAAGCTGCACCCGGCGGCCCCGTTGAACAAATGATTGCCAAACTTAGGGGAACAGCCGTTGAAGCAACCGCCCGCATTTCCGGAGCAGAAGGTGACGGGTTTCAGGGCAACAGTATGATTGATCATGGTGCCTCTTCAAATTTTGAATCCAAATACCGCGGCGCCCGCGGTCTCGACCCCGAATTCATTGCAAAGCTTGAAAAAATGTATGGCTTTGATCAACCAGCCTATATTCGCTTTGGCAAAATGATTAAAAACTATCTGACATTCAATTTTGGAGACAGTTATTTCAGAGATATTTCTGTAGCAAAACTGATTGCAGAGAAACTTCCTGTTTCTATTTCTCTGGGGTTATGGTCAACACTTCTTATTTATTGTATTTCGATTCCCCTGGGGATTCGCAAGGCGGTCACGGATGGAGAGCGCTTCGACATTTGGACAAGCTGGGTCATCATTGTGGGATACGCGATCCCCAGTTTCCTCTTTGCTATTTTTCTGATTGTTTTTCTGGCGGGGGGCAGCTTTTTGCAAATCTTTCCCTTGCGAGGGCTTGCTTCAGATAACTGGGCGACGTTTTCGTGGCCTCATAAAATTTCTGATTATTTCTGGCACATTACACTTCCTGTCTTTGCCAATGTTATTAGCGGATTTGCAAGTCTGACATTGCTGACAAAAAACTCTTTCCTGGAAGAAATTAACAAGCAGTATGTCTTGACAGCGCGAGCAAAAGGACTTTCTGAACGACGTGTCCTCTATGGTCATGTTTTCCGAAACGCGATGTTGATTGTTGTGTCAGGCTTTCCTGCCGCTTTTATCCATATCTTTTTTACAAGCTCTCTCTTGATCGAGGTTATTTTTTCCCTGGATGGTCTGGGATTATTGGGATTTGAATCAGCTATTTCCCGCGATTATCCCGTTGTGTTTGGAACGCTTTTTATTTTTACGCTCATCGGTCTACTGATTCATTTTTTGGGAGATTTGACCTATATGTTCATTGATCCACGTATCGATTTTGAGAAAAGAGAAGGGTAGAGAGTATGGCTTTGAGTCCGCTGACACATCGTCGCTGGCAATACTTTAAAACAAATCGCCGCGGCTATGTATCCTTGTGGATTTTCTGTATTCTGTTTTTTTTGACGCTGGGTGCCGAGCTCATTTCCAATGATAATCCGCTCATGATTTCTTATGAGGGGCGGTGGTATTTCCCTGTTTTCAAGATTTATCCAGAAACAACCTTTGGAGGAGATTTTGAAACAGAAGCAGACTACCGGGACCCCTATATCAAGGAACGTTTGGAAACCCATGGCTGGATTCTTTGGCCACCCCGACGGTATAGCTATAGTACTGTGAATTATGATCTTCCAGTTCCAGCCCCCTCTTCTCCTACATGGGAAAACCTTTTGGGAACAGATGATCAGGGACGCGACGTGCTGGCACGTCTCATTTATGGATTCCGCATTTCAGTATTATTTGGTCTTGTCCTTACTTTGGGCAGTTCCGTAATCGGAGTTATTGCGGGGGGTGTGCAGGGATACTTTGGCGGTAAAATCGATTTATTTTTCCAGCGTTTTATTGAAATCTGGTCAGGACTGCCAACCCTTTATTTACTGATTATTTTGGGAAGTCTGGTTCAGCCCAATTTCTGGTGGCTTTTGGGTCTCATGTTAATGTTTAGCTGGATGGCGTTGGTGAACCTGGTACGTGCAGAATTTCTGCGTGCGCGTAATTTGGATTATGTGCGCGCGGCTCGTGCGCTTGGGCTTTCAACTCCCAAAATCATGTTTCGCCATATTCTGCCCAATGCCATGGTGGCGACACTGACGTATCTGCCTTTTATTCTGAACAGCGCCATTACCACGCTTACCTCTCTTGATTTTTTGGGTTTTGGATTGCCGCCCGGTTCTCCTTCCCTGGGTGAAATGCTGGCGCAAGGTAAAAATAATTTACAAGCTCCGTGGCTGGGGCTTGTCTCTTTCTTTAGCGTAGGGCTTACACTGAGTCTTCTTATTTTTGTTGGTGAAGGTGTGCGCGATGCCTTTGATCCCAGAAAGATACGACGTTGACAAAAAATCCTCTTTTATCTGTTGAAAATTTAAGCATTGCTTTTGGCGATACACTTGTTGTGAAAGAAATCTCATTTGATGTTCAGCCTGGACAAACATTTGCCCTGGTAGGTGAGAGCGGCTCTGGAAAATCAGTCAGCGCTCTTTCAATTCTGAAACTTCTGCCCTATCCATTCGCTTCTCATCCTCAGGGGAAAATTCTGTTTGACAACCATGATTTGCTTAAAAGCAATGATAAAGAAATTCGACAGGTTCGGGGAAAGCGTATTTCGATGGTTTTCCAGGAACCCATGACATCACTCAATCCCTTGCATACAGTAGAAAAACAGATCAGGGAAGTTTTTGAACTGCATTCAGGAACGTCGTCACACACCCAGATTCTTGATTTGCTGAAACTAGTGCAATTAAAAGACCCGGAACAAAAATGCCAGGCTTATCCTCATCAACTTTCGGGGGGTGAGCGACAACGCGTCATGATTGCCATGGCGCTGGCGGGTCAACCGGATTTGCTGATTGCCGATGAGCCAACCACCGCACTTGATGTGACAACACAGGCAGAAATTTTGAAATTATTGAGTGATTTGCAAAAAAAATTTGGCATGGCACTGTTGTTGATCACCCATGATTTGGGAATTGTGCGCAAGATGGCTCAGGAAGTGGCAGTCATGGAAAAAGGTGTTATTGTTGAAGCGGGAGCTGTCAAGGATATTTTTATAAAGCCGTCTCATCCCTATACTCAACGTCTTCTTTCTTCAGAACCTCAGGGTACAGCGGATCCCTTACCAAAAGAATCTTCCATTCTGATGGAAGTTCAAAATCTTTCTGTCCATTTCCCTCTTAAAAAGGGGCTTTTTCGAAGAACAGCAGGTTACACAAAGGCCGTTAATGAGATCAGTCTTTCCCTTCGACATGCAGAGACGTTGGGGATTGTCGGAGAGAGTGGTTCCGGAAAGACAACTCTAGCGCTGGCTATTTTGCGCCTTATTGCGTCTCAAGGAGAAATCAGTCTTGAGGGACATCGGCTTGATAAACTTTCCAGCACAGAAATACGTCCCCTCCGCAAAAAAATGCAAATCGTTTTTCAGGATCCTTTCTCGTCGCTTAGCCCCCGCATGACGATCGAAGAGATTATCGGCGAAGGTCTCGAAGTGCATTTCCCTGAACTAGAGACATCTGGTCGCACCGAACGTATCATGACTGTTCTTCGGGAAGTAGGATTAGAAGAAAGTATGAAAACGCGATACCCTCATGAATTCTCAGGGGGGCAACGTCAGCGCATTTCTATCGCGCGCGCACTGATTTTAAAGCCAAAATTACTGATTTTAGATGAGCCAACCTCTGCACTGGATCGCGCAGTACAAGCGGACATTCTTCAGCTTTTAAAGAAATTACAAAAAGAGCACGCTTTATCTTATCTTTTCATCAGCCATGACCTGAAAATTGTACGAGCCATCAGCCACCAGGTCATCGTCCTGAAAGAAGGAAATGTTGTAGAATCAGGCGCTTGTCAGGAAATTTTCAGAAACCCGCAACATCCCTATACGCAAAGGCTTCTCAAAGCAGCCTTTGACATGGAAACATAACATTTTATGGTGTATTGATTCAGATAGAAGATAAGGTAGCAGAAAATTATGGTACTGTTAACAACAGTAATTTCGGAATTATTCATAAAAAATCTCTTTTATATAAACTTGTTATAAAAATTAAGGTTCTGTCCCCTTCTTTTAAAGAGGTTAGGCTGTCATGATGTATTTAAAGCATCGCAAACTCTCAGATCCAACGCAATTCCGATTGATCGGAATATTTTGTTACAGGAACACCAGCAAGAACTGCTGCTGATTTAGTCGGAATTCACCG
>BBVC01000062.1 GCA_001192655.1 Caedimonas varicaedens | reverse complement strand
AGTGGCTGGTTTATGACGATGTGTCTGAGGCTCAGGCTTCTTGACCCATCTGACAAGACTGGTCACTCCAACACCAAAGAGATCCGCCGTTTCAGCAAAACTCAAATTTTTCTTCTTTTTTACAGATAAAACACGAAGTCTAAAATCTAATGAATAGGTCATGGAATAATCCTCTTAAAAATTATCCATAATATAACCATTTTAAAGGTTTTTAGCTATACGCTTATAAAGCATGTCATCATCTTATGGAGAACTTCTTTGCCAAACTGAAGAAATACAGGGCGATTGCAACACGCCATGAGAAAACATCTCAAAATTTCCTGGGGGACATTTATACGGTATCTAAGATCATTTAGACTAATTGAGAAAACACCCTAGTTAAATCAGGAAGAAATTGTTCCATAAAGTGCCCGCAAGCACTCTGTTACGCGGAATCCTGTGACAGCAGAGATAGGTATAACTTGATGTTCACATACTTTTTGAAGAGCCGAGATTTTTTTCTTAATTTCTTCAGCAGAAAGAGCATCGCATTTGTTGAGAGCAACGATTTCCGTTTTTTTCTCAAGTTCAGCGCCATAGCAAACAAGCTCTTCTCTAATAATCTGATACGCTTTTACGATGTCTTCCTGAGTTCCGTCGATAAGATGGAGCAGGACGTGGCAACGCTCAATATGACCAAGAAAGCGTGTGCCAAGTCCAACCCCTTCATGAGCGCCTTCAATAAGGCCAGGGATATCTGCCAGAACGAATTCATGATTGTCTATGTGTACAACGCCTAACTGGGGGGCAAGAGTTGTGAAAGGATAATCAGCAATTTTTGGTTTTGCACGCGTTGTTGCTGCAAGAAAAGTAGACTTTCCAGCATTGGGTAAACCAATCAGACCGGCATCAGCAATGAGTTTAAGGCGCAACCATATCCATAATTCCTTGCCTGGTACCCCAGTGTCAGCACGACGTGGCGCCTGGTTGGTAGAAGATTTAAATTGTGCGTTTCCGCGCCCTCCCATCCCTCCCTGACAAAGGATCATCCTTTGGCCTGGTGTTGTAAAATCCGCAAGAAGAGAATCTTTATCTTCGTAAAAAATCTGTGTTCCGACAGGAACCTTGATAATAATATCCTTACCATCTGCGCCCGTCCGATGTGCACCCTTCCCGTGATGACCACGTTCAGCCTTGAAGTGTTGATGATAACGAAAATCAATGAGAGTATTAAGATTATCGTGGGCTTCTACAATGATGTGCCCGCCTCGACCGCCATCTCCTCCATCAGGCCCGCCAAATTCTACAAACTTTTCTCGCCTGAAGCTAATACATCCCGCTCCGCCATCGCCAGCTTTCACATAAATTTTGGCTTCATCAAGAAATTTCATGGAAAAGACACCTCAATGTCATAAAATATTAGTTCGAACAGCAGATTATGCCTTTTGGTTTGCGAGATATGTCATTGGCTTCTCAGGTTTTCTTTCACCAGATTTTTGTTTGTTCATGTATAAAATACCTTGCAACTTTTCTTCATCTGGAAGCATTTACTTTCCTGAGAGACGATCTCATAAAGAAATTTGATCTCGTAATTTGTTTAAGAGCGCGTCGGATTTTGGGACTCTTTGTTTTAGGATTCACCCAAGAAATCCATTTTCCTATATCTTTATGTAAATATAGAACTCGCTACTCACCCTTATACAGATGATTCCAAAATATTTTTAATTTTATCCTAAAAAGATAAAATCTATTGCTTGATCACTGAGATAAAAGATCGCCTTTGAAGACCACTTGAAAATTTTACAGCTCCTTCAATAAGGGCAAAAAGAGTGTGATCTTTTCCTATACCAACATTTTGTCCAGGATGGACTTTGGTGCCACGCTGGCGAACAAGAATATTTCCTGCAAGAACATGCTCACCACCAAATTTTTTGACTCCCAAGCGACGACCGGCTGAATCACGCCCGTTACGAGTACTTCCGCCACCTTTTTTTTGTGCCATTTTTTATTCACTCCTACTTAAAACTACGTTGTTTTTTCCTTCTTAGATGAAGAAGGCTTTTTAGCGCTTATTGGCTTTTCTGTGACTTTTTTCGCTTGAGCTGTAGAAGAAGTTTCTTTTTTAACAGACTCCTCTTTTTGAGAGGACTTTTCTTTCTTTTGAGAAACAGCTTGCTCTTTCAGGGAAGATTTTTCTGCTTTAACAGGAGATTCTTTCTGAGGATCCTTCGTGGCTTCATCTTTAAGCGTTTTTTTCATCATGACATTGCTGCTTCCGCCCTGGGGAAGAATTTCTTCTATGCGGATGACGGTAAGATCTTGACGATGTCCAGCTTTACGACGATATCCTTGTCGACGTTTTTTCTTAAAAACGATAATCTTATCACCCCGAGTTTGCTCGACAATGGTCGCTCGGATCTGTGCTTTTTCAAGCAGAGGAGACCCTATTGAAACTTTTCCTTCATCATTAATGAGCAATATAGAAGAAAGATCGATGTGCTGTCCGGCTTCGCCTTCCAACCGTTCAATTTTCAAGACATCTCCTGGAGAAACCTTATATTGCTTACCGCCTGTTTTAACTACTGCAAACATGATTTAAACTCTTTATGTAAAAGTAAGTAGAACCGATACTCTAGCCTTTTATCACTGTCTGTGTCAGGTTTCAAAGACAAAATACAGGTTAATTGTGATTATTCATAAAAATCAGTATAGTTCATCTGGAGAAAAGTCAAGGTTTTTCGAAAAAAGTATACTGGTTAAAAATATTATGAGTGTTTGTCCGTCAGGACAATTTCCTGAACTTGATCAAATTTTTCTTATTGAAAAGAATAAAATGAAAAATTTTTCGAAAGTTATTGATTTCATTCCTCTTCAAAAAAGTCATTTCCCTTTATTATATCAGTGGCTTAATCTTCAAAATCAATTAGAATGGTATGGAGATGGCCAAAAAGTATCTCATGCAAAAATAAAAGAAAAATATTCTCCTTATTGTCACGGATTCAAGGAAGAGAATGGTCAGAGAAAACCCCTGTATGCTTTTATGATCACCTGGAATGATTGCTTCATTGGCTACATTCAATTTTATAATGCTTGTGATTTCAAAAGAGATTCAGAAGAAATGTTCCCTTATCTGAGGAGCTTTCAAGGAAAGTGTGCAGCACTTGATTTTTATATTGCTGATCCCGCTTATTTAGGGCGTGGAATAGCACCTATGATTTTAAAACAATTTTTGAAGCGTTATGTTTGGAGAAAATTTTCAGCTTGTTTCGTTGACCCTGATCTACGTAATGATCGAGCGATCAAAGCTTATGAAAAAGCCGGATTTGAGAAAGTCATCGCGATACCATCAGAAATATGTGTGCCAATGTTGACAAGAAGATTGAAGTTTTTAAATCTTTACTTGAATACAATTCAATACCGAAGATGGATTAGATAAATGGGTAAAACTTTGGACGATCTTCAATTTTTATCAAAAAACCAGGTTTTTCATGGTGCCCGCTGCCAGAGTCGAACTGGCACGCCCTTGCGGACGACAGATTTTAAGTCTGTTGTGTCTACCATTCCACCAAGCGGGCACATCAGAGACACTAACTTCTCATTGTCTTACAATCAAGAGGAGAAGTAAGTAATTTTTATAATGCAATTTCTTCCGTAGCACGAGTGGGGGTTGCCAAGTGATAATCCAAAGTCTTTTTTAAGGCTGAACGCACGTCCGTTTTTGGTTCCCAACCCAGGAATTTTTGTGCATTTTCAATGGAAGGAACACGAAATCCGGTATCCTGATAATGTTTACCATAATGCTTTTCTCCATCTACATTGATGATCTTCACTTTTTCAGCAAGATGGCGCACATGGGGATATTCTTTGACAAGTTCTACAATCATGTCAGCAAGCTCACGAATGGAAAGGTCATTTTTAGGGTTGCCAATATTGAAAATGCGTTGGTACGCTACGTCATCCTTATTCTCAATAATTTTAACCAGTGCTTCGATGCCATCATCAATATAAGTAAAAGAGCGTCGTTGTTGGCCGCCATTAACCAGCTGAATTTCACCATGATGAAGGATATTGGAAATAAAAAGTGTTACAGCCCGGGAACTTCCTTCTTTTTCTTCATCAATGCGGTCAAGTTTGGGACCAATCCAGTTAAAAGGACGAAATAAGGTATAACTGAATCCCTGTTCAACCCCATAAGCATAAAGAATCCGATCGATCAGTTGCTTGCAGCATGAATAAATCCAACGCTGTTTATGAATGGGACCAAGTACCAGGTTTGTTGTTTCCTCATTGAATTTTTCATCTTCGCTCATCCCATATACTTCAGAAGTTGAGGGGAAAATCACGCGTTTTTTATAAAGAACGCATTTGCGTATAATTTCAAGGTTTGCTTCAAAATCAAGTTCAAAAACACGAAGGGGTTGTTGAACATATAAGACAGGCGTGGCAATGGCAACGAGAGGTAAAACGACATCACATTTCTTGATATGATATTCAATCCACTCACGGTTAATCGTAATATCTCCCTCTACGAATTTAAAACGTGAATGACCCAGACACTTTTCTAGTTTGTCAGAAGCCATGTCCATACCGTATACTTCCCAATTCTTATGGCGAAGGATATACTCTGTAAGGCTGTTGCCTATAAAACCATTTACACCTAGGATTAATACTTTTAAGCTCATTTTGCAGTCCTCTTATTGACTGAAGAAACTTGAGGTTCACTAAGATCTTCAATAATTTCACGAATCAAATAGCGTGGACGAGATCGGACGACCTGATAAATGCGTCCGATGTATTCACCCATAATTCCAATACCCGCAATAGCCACACTAATCAAGAAGAAAGCAATAGCAAAAAGTGTGAATACTCCTTCAACCTCTGGGCCAATAAATAGACGACGCAATAAGAGATACACGACAAGCAAGCCGCTCAAGCTGGAAACAAAAAATCCAAAAACGGTAAAAATATGAAGGGGCGCCATGGAAAAGCTGGTGAACAAATCAAAAGTGACTCGCACTAATTTATAAATGCCATATTTTGATTCACCTTCTGTCCGTGCATCATGACGAATACGGATTTCGGTAGGGTTTGTCGCAAAGCTATAACCAAGGACTGTGACGAAAGTCGATGATTCATGACATTGGGACATGAGTTCTACAATCCTGCGGCTATAGGCACGCATCATACATCCTTGGTCTGTGATGCGGGTGCCGGTCACCATTCTACGCACCCAATTCATGAATTTAGAAGGCAGGCTTCTGAAAAAGAATGAATCTTGGCGTATATCACGAATGGATCCTACATAATCGTATCCTTGCTGATATTTCTCAAGAAGGTGAGGAATCTCTTCGGGAGGATTTTGCAAATCTGCATCCAGGTTAATAATGACTTCACCGCGGACGCGTTCAAAAGCTGCCATGATGGCCATGTGTTGACCGAAATTACCGCTGAATTCAATCACACGAATCTGATGTGGGCGCCTGTTATGGAATTCTTTCAGGATTTCCGAGCTACGATCCTTGGAGCCATCATTCGTAAAGATAATTTCAAATGGTTTTCCTAAGTCATCACATACTTTTGTCAATCTCTTGTAAAGAGATTCTAGCACTTCTTCTTCATTATAAACGGGTACGACAACAGAAAGATAAATAGGGGCGGTCATTTTTTAACTCCTGCCAAAGATTTTTTGCATTGTCCTGATAACCCGTTCCTGGTCATTTTCACTCATGGAAGGAAAGAGTGGCAGACTAACAATTGTCTGTCCAACTTTTTCTGAAACAGGAAAATCTCCCTCTTTATAACCATAAGTTTTCTTATAAAATTCATAAAGATGAACCGCAGAAAATTGCAAGCCTGCCCCAATATTATGTTTTTTCATCTCTTCTATAAAATCATCGCGACTCATTTTTGCTTTTTCAGGATTGATCCTAATCGCAAATTGATGCCACGCATGTTTATGATCATAGCAGGGGCGTTGAGGAAGGAAAATTTGATCCCAACCTTCCAGAGCTTCATCGTATCGTTTTGCAAGTTCTGTTCTTCTTTCAATAAAAGCGTCCAGACTTTTTAATTGATGAATGCCAAGAGCCGCCTGAATGTCCATCATATTAAATTTATAACCTGGTTCAACGACATCATAATGTTGGCTGCCGCTTTTACCATATCGATTCCAAGCTACCCGATCGATGCCATGAAAACGGTTGAGTACAATAGACCTTGCCATATTTTCATCTTGTGTCGTGACGCAACCCCCTTCTCCTGTTGTCATATTTTTATTGGGATGAAAGCTGAACACTTGCGTATCTCCAAAGCTTCCGATAGAGCGCCTCTTATAAGATGCACCAATAGCATGAGCAGCATCTTCGATAACTCTCAAATTGTGCTTTTGAGCCAAGACATAGAGAGGATCCAGATCAACGGGCAAACCATCAAAATGTACGGGTATAATTGCTCGTGTACGAGATGTTATAGCTTTTTCTATTTCTGCAATGCTAATATTGTAGGTTTTTTCATCAATATCTGCAAAAATAGGTTTCCCACCAGCTTGAACAATGACATTGGCTGTACAGACAAAAGTCATGGGGGTTGTAATGACTTCGTCATCAGGTTGAAGATTCAGGCTTTTAAGAGCTAAAAAAAGACCCGCCGTTGCTGAAGATACAGTCAGTGCATGAGGAGTCTTGCAATAGCTGGCCAGCATTTCCTCAAGTTTTTGGACCCGTGGACCTGTTGTGACCCAACCTGAACGCAAACAGTCAACAACTTCTGCAATAGCTTCCTCTGAAATCCAAGGACGCGCAAAAGGAAGAAAATCATTTTCTATCATTTGACTAGTTTCTTTTAGCAAGGCTTGAGTCATGTGTTCGTACGACGATCCAGTTATTCTTAATTGAAGAAACCTTTAGCATGGTTTAGAAAAAAAGGGGAGAAAAATCTCTTTTAAAAAAACAAGTAACGATATGTCTTCTTTATTGATCTACGCTATGGATATTTACAGAAAATAACCTTAATGCCTGAACAGTTTGATTAAAAAAATCAGCAATAACCCGTGCATCATTCAAGGGAGTATGGTCGTATTTCCACCGACTTTTTAAGGCAGGTTTTTCTGTTAACCCACAGTTGGATGCAAAATCACCGGATTTTACAGATATGAGGGATTTCCGCATAGAAATAAGGTCCCATATGGGGCGATAGTCGCCTTTTTGGGAATAATTGAGCGGTAACCTGTCTGTATATTGATTTAAATAAAGGTTAAGCCACGCGATGTCAAAGCTGGGATTATCTGAGACAATGATAAGTTCAGAATAATCTTTTTCTGCGTTTTCCAGAAACTCAGAGAACATTTTTATTGCCGTGTCGGGGGATAAGGCATCTTTCTGAACGAATTCATGGGCGCGAGGATTTTTTAGCCAAAATTCTTGAAGGCATCGCTCTTCATAAATGTGATTTTCTGGAAGAGTGAGATTAACTTGGAAAGCTCTCAACTCGTTTGAGCATTGATCTTGCAAACTACAACCAATACTGACAAGTCCATTTTGGATCAAAGAGCTTCCACTTGTTTCTATATCAATCGCAAGAACATAATAAACTGATTCCATTACATGCGGTTTCTTTTAATCCATAAAAATCCCAGGTTCTCTTTATAGCATATCAAGCGATCTAGAGCGTGTCATCAATCAAGTTGCCATTTTGGGTTGT
>BBVC01000061.1 GCA_001192655.1 Caedimonas varicaedens | reverse complement strand
CTATGGTGGGCATGGTGTAAACCATGATCACAGCGCAGGGTACTAAATTTGTTCTGTAAACACCCCACCTTACCCCCTCTGTTTAAAAGACTAAATATGATATTTTGAGGTTGGTGGTTTTTTCTACCGTTTGCTGAGGGAATTTTTGAGTTATTAATTTATTCAAGATAATTCCTTCAGCATCTCCAAGAGTTGGGCTGTTAATTTTTTATTTTTCCTACTTTTTCAGGATCGTCGGGATATGTTTTTTTTAAAGTTTCTTAATAGAGCAACAGGAAACTTCCCTCGGCAACTTTTGTTATTTTCTTGCTTTACATTACCTTGGATTATGCTTTCTGCTCCACTAATGAAATTTAGTCCTTGGCCTTATGGTCAACCCCCCTTTATAAGCCTTGTTTCAGTATCTTTTTTCCTTTCTGTTGGGCTATGCTTATGCTCACTTTCTGAGGATCAAGAAAAATTTTCCCCAGCCCTTAACTATGCGTCAATTATATGTTTGGGTATTACTGTATGGTCTTTCATTGCTTCTTTTTTTTCATATGTCCCTTGGCTTTCATGGACTGGCTCTCCTCAAATAGGAATGGGAATCATATGGTATATTATTTTAAGTGTTATGATTATTGGTTATAAGCTAGCGCTGAATTCAAAGTATTTAGGGGTTTTTATAACTAATGTAATCGTCGCCTCCTTTACAATTTGTTGCCTATCTTTTATTGGAGACATTAGACATGGTCTCATTCCCCAATTCAAGGGAACACCTTATTTCATAAATGAACATATTGTATTTATTGGTATATCCCTAATGGGAATTGGGTTCTCATTAGATAGTAAAGTTTATAAAAAAATACTCCTTTTTTTAGGGATTTTAATAATTATAGCGTCAACAAATAGAACTGCTTTTATTGGTATTGCGATTGGAACTTTCTTATATGGGATAGCATATTATATAAATAAAAAAGAAAATTTTATCTCAGTTTACTCACGTTATTTTTTTGCAGCTTTTATTTTTCTAATTTCACCTTTTGTTTATTTGATAGCCAAGTATATATCATCTGACTTTTTTCTATTTTCACTCCATGCGAGATATCATTTTTGGCGCGTTTGTATTGACGCTCTCATTAACGATCCCTTCAGGTTATTAGTCGGATTTGGTTGGGGATCCTATACCGATATCATACTATCTAGCATTCATAATATGCCTATACAAATAATAAGGTCAGATTTTCTTCATCATTCCTCAGAAATATTTTTACCTTATCAATCCTTTCCACAAAATTGGAGCGAAATAGGGCTTGGGATCAATAATCTTCTGATAGGCAATGTAGGTTTTCATAGTCATAACCAATTAATTGAAACATTAATTTCGTGTGGAATTCCAGGCGCAATTCTATTTTCAGCGCTTCTAATTCTACCAGTTTTACTATGCCAAAAGTCTAAAATTCCTTCGATGACATTTTGTTGTGCTGCTTTAAGTTTTACATTTTCTGGGTGGTATGAAATACCCGGAACACTGCCATATTTAGCAATCTTTCTGGCTGCTGTAAGCCCTAATATTTCTCTAAAAAAAACTAATTTTAAGTACTTTTTTCAATTTTCTCTAGCTTGCATTTCAGTCATTTTATTAGTCTTTGGATTATCCCTTATCTATTTTAATTTGTGTTTTGATACGGTTCACGAAAAATTTTCGAGTAACAATCAAGAAAAAACACTGAGTATAACTGTACAAGATTATTTGCAAAGCTCCGGTCCTGGTGGAATTTATCTCGCTATTTTCCTGAGGGATTTCCTAGAGAGTGTGCATTCTCATCCTTCTTTGAACTCGGTAGATATTAAAGTTTTACACAATCTTTTATATGCCTCTCAGAAAATAAAAAATCCTAGCCTGGTAATGCTTTCTTCAGAATTACCTCTATATGATTTTTTAATGAATCAAACCCAGGATCCAAGATTGAATAGCTTAAAAGAAATGTTGTTACATCACCGGTGGTGGGAAAAGCGACTTTCTATACTCACTCAACAATGGTATCCGCGCGTAGATTTGATATTTCCTTATTTTGATTGGCAGATACAGCAGGGTAGAAAAAAACTTGTCGAGGAAATAATTAAGAACATATTGGAAAAGAAAGGCTATAATCCGATTTTGCTGAATTATTCTAAAAGCCTGGGTGTTAGTCCTCTTGAGTAAATGGAATGGGTTTGAGTGAAACAAGCTAGGTTTATTTATCTATTCCTTCCTGAATAATTTTCCCCATTGGTGTTAAGGTTTTGATTATTTTCAGTTTTTTAGCATAATTGTAAGAATTCACAAAGTCATAAAGATGTCTTTTCAAGCGCTCGCTTGTCTCCATAGTGATAGGTCTTGATAGGGGAGCTTCGTTCATGTGCTCACCCTTGTTGTCCAGGGATGTGGTGTGCGTCGTCGTGGCGCGCTTGTGTAATATCTGTCCCATAATTAGACCATCCTCACCAAATTGTTATAGCCCATTACTCAAGGGGACTAAGCATCCAAAATACAAAGGTTCAATCTTTTTGTTATCTCAAAGTTTTTCGAGATTTTCAGGTATGAAAATAAAAAAGCTTGAGAAAATACCTACACCTGATGATCGTTCAATGGTAAAAGGAATATAGAAATTTTTAAATAAAAGGGAGACACGCGTAAAAAAATGACGACCATCCTTGAGTCTAATATCGCTGCAAACAAAAAAAAGGTGTCACCTCAAAAAAATCGGCGTGATTTTCTTATCTTGGCAACAGGTGCCTTGGGTGCTGTTGGAGTCGGTTCGTTTATTTATCCTTTGATCAAGTCCATGAATCCTGCGCGCGACGTTCTTGCAGCTTCGACTATAGAAATAAATTTAAAGCCTGTAGCAGAAGGTCAAGCTATTACTGTTCTCTGGCGTGGCAAACCTCTTTTTATCCGCCGCAGAACTGAAAAAGAAATTCAGACGGCGCGTTCCGTTCCCTTGAAAGATCTTCTTGACCCCCAAACAGACCAAGATCGGTTTAAAACCCATCCTCAATGGCTTGTTGTGGTTGGTGTATGCACACATTTGGGATGCGTCCCTCTGGGACAAAAACCAACTGATAATAAAGGTGAATATGGGGGATGGCTTTGTCCCTGCCATGGATCAGAATATGATATTTCGGGACGTGTGCGACGAGGACCTGCTCCCCGCAATCTTGAGGTTCCCCCCTATACTTTTCTGAATGATACGACGATTCGCGTTGGTTAGGAGAGACAGATGAATAAAAAAACCATCCATAAACCAACGACATCCTTTAAGGGATTGATAGGTTGGATTGATGAAAGATTGCCTTTTTTCTCGTTTATAAAAAAAGAATTGGGAGAGTATCCAACGCCACTTAATCTGAATTATTTATGGAATTTTGGGTCTCTTGCCGGCATTACGCTGGTTATTATGATTGTTACAGGAATTTTCCTGGCGATGCACTACACACCACAAGTTGATATGGCCTTTGATAGCGTCGAGCACATCATGCGTGAAGTAAACTATGGCTGGCTTATTCGTTATATCCATATGAATGGCGCTTCAATGTTTTTTATTGTTGTTTACATTCATATTTTTCGGGGTCTTTTTTATGGTTCCTATAAATCACCCCGTGAGCTTTTATGGATTTTAGGTGTCGTTATTTTACTGCTTATGATGGCAACGGCTTTTATGGGGTATGTCCTGCCCTGGGGGCAGATGAGCTATTGGGGCGCAACCGTCATCACCAATTTATTTTCAGCTATTCCTTTTGTAGGAGATAGTATTGTTACATGGCTTTGGGGAGGATTTTCTGTTGACAATCCTACACTGAACCGTTTTTTTGCTCTGCACTATCTTTTTCCCTTTCTGATTATTGCTGTTGTAGGTTTGCATCTTATCGCCCTTCATACTTTTGGTTCAAACAACCCTTTGGGCATTGAACGAACGAAACCCGAAGAATCTATCCCCTTTCACCCTTATTACACGGTTAAGGACTTATTTGGACTAGGTATATTTCTTTTAATTTGGAGTGGTTTTATTTTCTTTGCTCCCAATTTCTTTGGTGAGCCTGATAATTATATTCCCGCTAATCCTCTTGTGACACCGCCACATATTGTTCCTGAATGGTATTTCCTACCTTTTTATGCGATTTTACGTTCAGTGCCGGATAAATTGGGTGGAGTCATATTGATGTTTGGGTCAATTTTTATCCTTTTTATTGTGCCGTGGCTGGACAAGCATCCTGTACGCAGCGGGCGCTTTCGTCCTTTTTTCAAACTCTTTTATGTCCTGTTGCTGTTGACCTGTTTTACTTTGGTCTGGGTTGGATCCCAGCAACCAGAAGGATGGCCATTATTCATTGGACGCGTCGCAACTTTTTACTATTTTTTTCATTTTCTTGTTGTTTTGCCTGGGCTTTCAAAATTTGAATGCTCTCTTCCCTTGCCTGTAAGCCTTTTGGATATTGAAACAGGAAAAAAGGAAAAACACTCATGAATAAAATTTTTCTGGGTATTCTTGTCTATTGGTTGACTTGTGGAACAGGAACAGGAACAAAAGCAGAACAAGAGGTACAGCCACCTCATAATCAATGGAGTTTTGAAAGCCCTTTGGGAACCTTTGATCGCGGAGCATTGCAGCGAGGATTTCAGGTTTATCAGGAAGTCTGCTCAACCTGTCATGCGCTTGATCATTTACGATATGAAAACTTGAAAGACCTTGGCTATACCGAAGCCCAAATTAAGGTGATTGCCTCGCAACATGAAGTCCCCGGCCCATTGGACGATGAAGGCAATCCAACCAAAAGACCGGGAAAGCCTGAAGATCATTTTGTCAAACCTTTTCCCAATGAGAAAGCAGCACGTGCTGCGAACAATGGCGCTTATCCCCCAGACCAATCCCTCGTTGTAAAGGCACGCAAGCATGAAGCTGATTATGTGAAAGCCTTGTTGACAGGTTATACAAATCCCCCACAAGATATGAAGATGGCGAATGGTATGTATTATAATACTTATTTCCCGGGGCATCAGATTGCCATGGCGCCCCCTTTGTCTCCAGGGCAGGTAAAGTATGCGGATGGGACGCCTTCAACAGTCGAGCAAATGGCGCATGATGTGGTTACTTTCCTGGCCTGGGCAGCAGAACCCACCCTGGAAGAACGCAAAAGAATGGGTGTAAAAGTCTTGAGCTTTCTCGCGCTTTTTACAATCATGATGTATATTGTGATGAGAAGAACATGGCGTAACCTCAAAAAATAAAACAGGGTATAAAGGGGATATTTTATGCTTGAAACAGTTACGGGTGGTTTCTTGATGTGTGCGGGTGGTGAATCTATGCTGATGTTTGACGCTTTGCCTGAAGTAAATGTCCTTGTTCAGGCTATGCCGGCTGGTCACTTCATGGATGTTGTTCCTGATCTTAATCTTACGCCTATGGGGATTTGCGCAATATTGTCAGAAGTAGGCCTTCCTATTCCTTGTATGCCAGCACCTGTTTCTCCATGGATGATCGGCGATCCTACCGTTTTAATAAATGGCATGCCTGCGCTGGATAACTTATCAATGGTTCCGTGTGCGTGGGGTGGGGTTATTTCTATTGTTTTTCCAAATAATGAAACCACATGGCTTACTATTTAGTGCATTAAGTAATTGTCCGAGGAAAATGGTTCCTGTTTATCTATCACATCAACCATTTGATTTTGATAATATATTATTTAATCCTGCTTTAATTTTTCACCAAAATAATTCTCATAAAATTGATTGAAAAATACTTCTGAAGAATCATAAATTAATTTTATATTCTTGAATTCTCTCCATCGAGGATAGGCTTTTTCAAATTGTTGTTTACTTTGATAAGGGCGATAAGGAAGATAATAAGAGCCTTTTAATACCAAAGCCTGATCCGTCATTTTTTGAGCCATAAGACTCAGCTTTCTGTCAAAATCTTTCGTTTTGGGGCCACGGAAGAACATGACAAAACACACCATTTCTTGGGGAGCATAGTTCAAAAGACTTTCATTATCTTTTTGCACATGACGAATTGTAATATTCATTAAATAATCTGACATGTCTTTTTCCAGAGAACGAAGGGAAAAAATAAATTTCTCAAAATTTTCAATAGGAATAAAATATTCCTGCAATAAATCTGTATACCCTTCTTGAGTATTTATATAATTATCAACAGAATGGTACAAAAGTTGATTACGTGAGAGTGATTTGAATAATCGCTCCGCTAAAAAATTATTTTCGATTTCCCATCTCACTTTTTTTAAAAAATCGCTCTTGCGCGTTTTAGAAAAAAACCAGTTTAAAATACTTTGTACCCAACGATATTCAGAAAGTTTCTGATTTTTTGCCTGTTGTTCTGTATCTTCATAAATACGAAAAGCTATTTTCCTTAAAAAATTTTTGCGATCAAGAGAAAATCTTCCAAAAAACATGGCTGCTTTTTTATTGCCTTGCACTTCTTTTTTAAAAAAAGGAAGAAAATCTTCTGTCTTAATAACCCATTGTTTTAGTTCATACAGATGGTTATGGATCACATGCAAATCAACATCAATAATAACGCCTAAAAGTCCGTAACCACCAATAACGCTTTTAAAAAGATCTGTGTTTTTCTGACGATTACAATATCGTACACTTCCATCTGCCATAAGAATATGGAAACCCCGTATGCTTGCAATAAGAGGCGGTTTATTAACCTGCCATCCATGAACATTTGTTGAAAGAGTCCCGCCCATACTAAAATCATAATCTGATTGCATAATATCCACAGACAACCCCAGAGGATTTAAGAATTCAATCACTTGTTTCCATGTCGCTCCTGATTGAACGCGTATAATATTTTGAGAAAGTCTTTGAATATTATTTAGATTAGATAAATTCAGAATGATCCCCTGATTATAAAATATGTGCCCTCCTTGAGTATGTTGAGATCCATAAACAGTAACCTTCTGGTTGTTTTTTCTTGCCTCTCTAATAACTTTTTGCAGCACCTCAATACTTGAGTTTTCAGAAATTTTAATGATTTGATCTACTTCAGTTAGGCTAAGACCACTTTTATCATTCATGGGAATTGCATAGAGTATAGAAGAAAAAAAGATGCTCCACAAAAATATGATAAACTTCATTTTCTTTTCTATACTTCTTTCGATGCTTTAGGTTTTATAGAAAACCACAAAAAGAAAATCCATGCAAACCACAGTGCAAAAAAGAGCAAATAGCACATCATTCTTGCTGAATGTTTGAAGTCGTGCTAGAAACATCTGAAAAACAGAATAAATTTCTGGAGAAATGAAAAAGCTTGTATTTCAAGCATTCCGGGGGTTCATGGATGAGTATAATTGCAGTACGATATGCCCAGGCCTTGTTTGAATGCGCCTCTGAACAAGAAAAACTGGATGAGGTAGAGCAAGATCTTGCTGCACTTCAGAATATTGTCTCCACTTCAAAAGATTTTAACACATTTCTGGACAATCCCCTGATCCCTTTAAAAGCTGTCACAGTCGTTTTTAGAGTGTTATCCGAAAAGTTGTTATTCTGCCCATTGACTCTAAATTTTCTTGACTTGGTTGCTCATCAGAAAAGACTAAAAAATCTGAGCGATATTATAAAGCGTTTTAGAGACTTGCTTCGTGCTCAATCCAATAGAGTGGACGTTCACATTTCTTCAGCAATGCCCCTTGGTACAAATCAGCTGAAATCCTTAACAAGCCTCTTAAAATCAAAGCTGAAAAAAGAAATTGTTATTCATGAAAAAAGAGATAAAGAAGCCATAGGGGGCATTGTCATCCAAATTGGCGAATATGTCGTTGATTCGACGATCCGGACACAACTCCATAAACTGCAAAAAGCGATGAGGGCATAAAACCGATGGAACTACGCGCTGCGGAAATTTCTTCTATTTTAAAGAAAAAAATTGTGAATTTTAATGCTGAGACTGAATTTGCTGAAGTAGGGCAAGTCCTGGAAGTCGGCGATGGCATTGCACGGGTTTATGGGCTTGAACATATCCAGTCCGGAGAAATGGTTGAATTCTCCGATGGCACTCAGGGAATGGCGCTAAACCTTGAAACCGATAATGTGGGTATTGTGATTTTTGGGAATGATCGAAATATTCGGGAAGGAGAAAGCGTTAAAAGGCTGGGGAACATTGTGGATGTGCCGGTTGGGAAGGAATTGTTAGGTCGCGTCGTCGATCCCCTTGGAAATCCATTGGATGGCAAAGGAGAGATCAAAACTACCTTACGTTCCCGCGTAGAAGTCAAGGCTCCTGGCATTATCCCGCGTCAGTCAGTTTGCGAACCCATGCAGACAGGGCTGAAAGCGATTGATACGCTTGTACCTATTGGACGAGGACAACGCGAGCTTATCATCGGTGATCGTCAAACAGGAAAAACAGCTATCGCTATTGACACAATCCTCAATCAGAAAAATGCGCATGATGGCGGTACAGAATCGGAAAAGCTTTATTGCATCTATGTTGCCATTGGTCAAAAACTATCAACCGTCGCCCAAATCGTCAAGACGTTGGAAGTCCATGGAGCACTGGGCTATACGACGGTTGTGGTTGCCTCAGCTTCTGATCCGGCTCCCCTGCAATTCCTGGCGCCCTATGCGGGATGTTCCATGGGTGAATACTTTCGTGATAACGGCATGCATGCCCTGATTATTTATGATGACCTTTCAAAGCAGGCAGTAGCCTATCGTCAAATGTCGTTGCTTTTGCGCCGCCCTCCTGGACGTGAAGCCTATCCTGGAGACGTTTTCTATCTTCATTCCCGGCTGCTGGAACGAGCGGCTAAAATGAGTGATGAAAAGGGAGGAGGATCGCTGACAGCTCTTCCTATTATTGAAACGCAAGCTGGTGACGTCTCAGCCTATATCCCTACCAATGTGATTTCCATCACAGACGGACAAATCTTTCTTGAAACAGATTTATTTCATAAAGGTGTCCGCCCCGCCATTAATGTGGGCTTATCCGTAAGCCGTGTGGGATCCGCTGCTCAAACAAAAGCCATGAGGCAAGTCGCCGGCAAGATCAAACTGGAGTTGGCTCAATTTCGGGAAATGGCAGCCTTCTCACAATTTTCTTCTGATCTTGATCTTGCCACCCAAAAACTGCTTGCGCGCGGCGAGAGGCTGACAGAACTTTTGAAACAGCCCCAGTATTCTCCTGTATCTCGGGAAGAGCAGGTTGTTTCGATTTTCTGCGGAACACGAGGGTATTTAGATAAGGTTCCCGTTGCGGATATTCAACGTTACGAGCAGGAAATGTTTACAGAATTGCGTCAGAGAAAACCTGCCCTTTTACAAACGATCAAAGAGACAGGGCAGATTTCCACCCAGCATGAAGGAGAACTGGTTAAATTTCTTGAACACTTTACCACTATTTTTACTTAAACAAGGGTAGGTCACTCCAAAATGCCAAGTCTTAAGGAATTACGGACACGCAAGAAATCGGTTCAAGCAACAAAAAAAATTACGTCCGCAATGAAATTGATTGCAGCTGCCAAACTGCGCCGCGCACAGGAACACGCCCAGGCCGCGCGTCCTTATGCGATGATGATGTCAGAAATGTTGGGTGATCTTATTTCAAGAATAACCAACTCCAGCATGACACCGAAACTTCTCGGCGGGACAGGACAGGAAAAAACGCATCTTATCATTGCAGCAACATCAAATCGAGGACTTTGTGGCGGGTTTAATACATCCATTATTCGACATGTTCGTCATATGATTCAGGAAGAAGAAACACGTAAGCGGGATATTAAGATCATTTGCATAGGCCGCAAGGGATATGACCAACTTAAGCGGGACTACTCAAAATATATTATCACGACTTTCGAGGCTCTCGATAAGCCGTCTTTTTCTGATGCTTCCAACGTATCACAATACATGCTTGAAATATTTGAAAAAAATGAATTTGATATCTGTACAATTGTTTATAACAAGTTTATTTCTGCCCTTACACAAAAAGTAACAGATCATCGTTTGATTCCTTATACGCCTCTTGATTCTTCGCTCTTATTGTCCGCTGAGAACAACAAATCTCTTGTACCTTATTGTTATGAACCAACGGAAAACCAGGTCTTGACGCAACTTTTACCTCAAAATCTGAGGATCCAAATCTTTAGAGCTTTACTGGAAAATGTTGCCAGTGAGCAAGGTGCAAGAATGGCGGCAATGGATGGCGCAACCCGTAACGCAGAAGAAATGATTCAAAATCTTGATTTAACCTATAATAGAACACGTCAGGCTTTTATTACCAAAGAGCTTATTGAGATTGTTTCAGGCGCCGAAGCGCTTTAAAAAAAAGAAAAAGGAGATCCCATGTCAAAGGAAGTTTTGGGCAAAGTTTCGCAAGTGATTGGCGCCGTCGTTGACGTAAAGTTTGACAAGGAATTGCCGGCAATTTTGAATGCCCTTATTGTTGATAATCATGGTCAGAATCTCGTTCTTGAAGTCGCTAAACACCTGGGAGATGGCAGTGTAAGAACCATTGCCCTGGATTCTACAGATGGGTTGACACGAGGGATGTCCGTTCGAGATACGGGTCAACCTGTGATGGTACCTGTAGGGCCTGAAACTTTGGGGCGTCTTTTAAATGTGATTGGCGAACCTATCGATGACCGAGGGCCGATTAAAACAAAACAGAAGTATCCTATTCATCGTCCTGCCCCTTCCTTTATAGAACAATCCACGGAAACAGAGATCTTCATCACGGGCATTAAGGTCGTTGATCTTCTGGCTCCTTATGCAAAAGGTGGAAAAATTGGACTTTTTGGTGGTGCAGGTGTCGGCAAAACTGTTTTGATTATGGAGCTGATTAATAACATTGCGAAAGCTCACGGCGGATACTCAGTCTTTGCAGGTGTTGGAGAACGAACACGTGAGGGCAATGACCTTTATCATGAAATGATTGCCTCAGGCGTCATTAATATTGAAGGGGGAGAATCAAAAGCTGCTCTTGTTTATGGACAGATGAACGAACCACCCGGAGCACGTGCCCGTGTGGGACTTACAGGCGTGACGCTTGCAGAATATTTCCGGGATCAGGAAGGACAAGACGTCTTGCTGTTCATTGATAACATCTTTCGTTTCACACAGGCAGGCGCTGAGGTTTCGGCCTTGTTAGGACGCATTCCTTCCGCGGTAGGATATCAACCGACTCTGGCCACTGATATGGGAGCATTGCAAGAGCGCATCACCAGCACGACCCGTGGCTCCATTACATCCGTTCAGGCTGTTTATGTCCCTGCGGATGACCTGACAGATCCAGCCCCCGCTACTTCTTTTACACACCTGGATGCAACAACAGTTTTAAGTCGCCAAATTGCTGAAATTGGTATTTATCCTGCTGTAGACCCTCTTGATTCTACGTCCCGGGTGATGACGCCCGGCATTGTGGGGAAAGAACATTATACTGTTGCCCGTGAAGTGCAACGTATTCTTCAGACGTACAAATCATTACAGGATATTATTGCAATTTTGGGTATGGATGAGCTCTCGGAAGAAGATAAAATTACAGTGACACGCGCACGCAAGATCCAGCGTTTTCTCTCGCAACCCTTTCATGTGGCAGAAGTTTTTACAGGTTCTCCCGGTGTCTTTGTTCCCCTTGCTGATACCATTTCTGGTTTTAAGGGTATTATAGACGGGCAATACGATCATCTGCCAGAAACGGCGTTCTATATGGTGGGAACGATTCATGAGGTGATCGAGAAAGCCAAACGCATTGCTGAAGAAGCAGCATAAGATAGGCAACCCGAATGACAGATAAATTGGATTTTAGGCTTGTTTCTCCCGAAAAGCTGGTGTTTGAAGCTCCTGTCAGCATGGCGGTCATTCCAGGACAAGAAGGCGATTTCGGTGTATTGCCCCGTCATGCTTCACTCCTTTCAACTTTAAGACCCGGACTTGTTTATATTTACCAGGATGGGGCTATCCTTCATCGAATTTATGTGGGAAGCGGATTTGCAAATGTGAATGAGAATGGTTGCACTGTGATGGCAGAAGATTGTATCTTTCTACAGGATTTTGATAAGACAGAGCTTGAAAGCATAATCAGAGAAAAACTTGAAGAACTGGAAATCGCCCGTTCCACGGAAGAGAAGGAAGCGTTGCACCGCGATTTACATCTTGCCAACATAAAACTCCAGATTATTGCCAAAAATGCCGATGGTTAGGAAAGTCTCCCTCATCCCTACCCTCAAACCAGGAGACCGCGTTGAACTGGTCGCACCTTCTAGCGCTATTTCCGGGGATGATATTAAAAAATCCATAAAACTGCTTAAATCGTGGGAACTGGTACCCCATGTACAGCCTTTCTGGGAATCGACGCCCCCTCACCCCCTTTATTCAAATGAAGATGAATTGCGTTTCAAAGATCTTTCTCTGGCGCTTTCCTCATCTCACTCCAAAGCAGTTTGGGTCTTGCGCGGCGGATGCGGAGCAACACGCCTGATTCCCAGGCTTTTCGAGTGGTCACGTAGTCTGGCTTCTGTCCCTCCACCAAAACTTCTCATTGGCTTTAGTGACGTAACGGCGTTGCATACATTTTTGATTCAGGAATGGAATTGGCCAACGCTCCATGCTCCTAATCTACGCGATCTTGTCGCTCAACGGGTTACACCTTCTTCAATGCAAGCATTGAAAGATATTTTGCTAGGTTACAGGAAAGCAATAGAAGAAACCGATCTCATACCCTTGAATGATCTTGCTCGACAACACGCCATTATCGAAGCGCCTCTTGTGGGTGGCAATCATTCAGTCCTGCAATATAGTATCGGAACGTCCTGGCAGCTGGATTGTCGAGGAAAAATTCTCTTTTTGGAAGATGTGAATGAGCAAGCCTATCGCATTGCCGAGCGACTTGAACATTTTCTACAAGCTGGACTTTTTAACGGCGTCGAGGCCATTTTATTTGGAGATTATAGTTATACTCCTGAACACACTCCCGAAGATCCTTCTAAACTTGAGTATGTCCTAAAATATTTTGCTGCAGGTGTTTCTGTACCCGTTTTTAAAATGCCTGGATATGGCCATGATCGCGTCAATAAACCGCTATTCATGGGAAAGATGGCAAGACTTGAAACAGGCATGGTTTCGAGCCTAAAAATTTAAAATAAATATTCCTCTTAAACTTGTCGATCCTATATCCAAAAAATATCACGATCGTCTGGATTTGAAATTTTTCCGCGGATGAGTATGCAGCTCATAGGGGTAAAGGCGAAAGCGTGCCTCTTGAAGACTTCCTGAATAAAGACTGAAATTATGGGTGATCAGTTTGGCCTCGCACCCTTCGACCGAGCATTGAAAGCTGAGCTGCTTGACGCCCGCAGACGTGTTTGTCTCCCAAAGTTGTTAATTGGCGTTGTAAAGTGCCTCCTCGAGAGCGACCGCAACAATATGACGATTGGCGGTATTGCGGAAGAAAACAACTGGATCACTAAAATCGGCACCTGGGAATGTAACTCTTAATGCTTCATAAGATAACCAACCAGGGGCAGTTATGTAATACGCATGTAATCTACCCTGTTGTACCAGATCTCTCATGATTGGAATAGCAAAACCATTATAAAATTGAGCTAGATCTGATTCTGCGAGCATTTGTCTTGCCTGTTGAGCTCGGGCTTGACGTTGTTCCTCTGTCTCACGCTGTTGTTGGACTGCTATACGTTGACACTCAGCCTCTTCCTTCCCAGCCTTAGGTTCTAATTGGACAAAGAGAGGATTCGCAGCAGCAGGAAGATATCTACGCAATAGACTAACCGGATCCTGAAAATTCACACCCGCCTCACTTTTTAATGCCTTTTTTAAGGCAGCATAAGATGACCAATTAGGCGCTTTGGCGTAATAGCCATCAACTATACCCTTTAAAGCAAGTTCTTTGATGAACGGCAAAATAAATGCATCATAACATTGAGCGATATCTTCCTCGTTGGCAGATGCTATTAGAAACGCTTGAAGTTGCGACTTTTCTTCTGTAAATTTCTGGAGTTGCCAGCCAATAGAAGTGCGTTCATCTTCCACAGCTTTTTCTAATTCCGATTGATTATCTGTTCGCACAAGACGATTGAAATGGTTACCTCGATGAATAATCTCTAGAGTTTCATTGGCTCCCTCTTTCCTATACTCATGAGAGCGCACCAGTAGAGTATCATACTCCATCTCAAGCGGGCGGGTTGCAAGAATTTGTTGGGTCATAACATCAACTTGTGACCAGATAATTAAGTTTTTATTGAGAATGTAAGCGAGAGCATCAATAAAATAGGTACCTTGATGATTTCCTACATCTTGTCGGAAGAGCATATTACGCCCATCGATGAGTACGTAATTTACATAATCCCTGTAGGTTTCTTCTAATTTTGCATAAGCGATAATGTTTTGCCTTGCTTGCTCTTCCTCAGCAAGCACCTCCTGCCTATACTCAACAGCATCAATCAGAATATAAGACAGTATCTCGTGAATATTTGCCAAAGCATCTTTTAAATCAATATAATTTTCTTTGCTTTTCATTTGAGGGTGCAAATTATCAAATTCATCCACAATTTCCTGATGGGCTAAATCACGAATAATTGGATTATTGGAATTTTCAAGAAAAAGATGGTGAGCTTCTGCATAAGTTGTACCCATAGAGTATAAGGAACAATTACCGTCACCTGTCATATAGAACTCGCGGCGTATAAAGTAATCATCTCCTATCAAATCTCCTTTATCAGAACACTTGAAACGAGCGACTATTTCTTCCTCATCTTTACTATTTGAAGCAAAAGCAGGAGGCTGCATAAAACAAAAAGTTAATAAAGCGAATAAAAAACGTGAGTTTAACATTGTCAAGAAGGTTAACATATTATAATGAGAATTTAATAAACAATATTTTATATAGATCATATTGAGGAAGATCTGTCAAGTTTTTAATTCGCGTTGAAAATTTTACCCCCTTTTAGGTATAAATTCCGCCTCTGGTGTTAATCCATTTTTGTCAAATTATACTTCTGCTGATGATTAAGAAGGTAGGAGATAAATGGGGAGATGTTGATTATGGAAAGCCGAAGGAAGATCAGGGGGTTATATCGCCAGTGTGAAAATATCAAAGGAGTAAGCCGCCGTACAGGTATATCCATTCCGACGGTATGGAGGATCGTGAAGTCTGAAGAGCCCTTATCCGTGAGCTATAAGCGCTCTATTCGGCAGTGTTGCAAAACATATTGTCAGATGGTTTCCGCATCTGAGGCTTCCGCCTTCATACCCTGTGCCTTTCAAAATCTGGGGTCGTTGGACTTCGGGATTCGCCCCTGCTTACGTACTTTATGTACGCTGCGTGAAGACTCACCACTCATCCGCCTGTACACATTTTAAAATCCTTTGAGTATAGGAAAAATGAAATTTTTAATCTTTTCCAGATCAATCTGTTGTACCTTGAATTTCCAACATCTTACGACGACCGGCGTGCCCTGATACGATCATGACAGAAGACTTGAGAAGCTTCATAGTCTTGGCGACAAGCTTGATTAATATCTGGTTTGCCTTACCATCTTCGGGCACAGCCGTCACAAAAGCACGAAGATAAGTTTTGCCTGAAGGATCGGTAATAAAGAGGTCCCAGGGCGTTTCGTTTTGAATGAGGCGTTAGGTAAATAGCAAGATAAAACCCATGTGAAGCGAGACTAAAAGGAGCTGACGCCATATCATTTGCTATTGTCTGTTTCGTCGGAAGTATCTTCGTTTTTGGATTCCTCACGCACCATTTTCTGAGCTTTCCTTTTTCTCAAGTTTTCCCGCAGGGCTTGGGCGCGGCGCTGCATTTTTATGAGTTTGAGGTTTTTTTTCAAATCTGCCATTTTTGAACCTTGAATCTTGATAAGCCTTCGTATAAATCTAACACTTAATTTGTCTGCCGTCGTAGCTCAGTGGTAGAGCACACCCTTGGTAAGGGTGAGGCCGAGAGTTCAATCCTCTCCGGCGGCACCAGCTTTTTTTGCTTCTTCCCACAGAGCTAAGGCTTCATGGGTTTTCCCCTTGAGGGTTTTTAATCCTTGGGCAGTCATTAATTCTTTCACTATACTAAAACGCTTTTCAAATTTATTCAAACTACTTTCGAGAATAGCTTCAGGGCTTAAATTGAGAAAATAGCAAAGTCCCATCACGCTGTGCAGAAGATCTCCGATTTCCTCTGTAACTCTTTCCAAAGATTCTTTTTGCTCAAGGGCTTGTCGTATTTCCTGTGTTTCCGAGGAAATCTGAGTGAGGATCTGCTCGGCATGAAGCCAATAAAAGCCAAGCTCTTTGGCTTCATTATCAAGCTCATGAGCGCGTTTGAATCCGCTATGGCAAAAATTAGGAGACAGAGTATTCCGTTCAGGATTATCGTGCATTTCTTTGGTAACCTGTCAAAATTTGATGTGAAGAATCAAAGGCAGATTGAGATTTTTCAGCCAAAGCTGTCCAAAATTTTTCAAAGTCTTCTTCTGAAATATCCTGAGGTGCGTAAGAAAAGGCGCCCTGATATTCAAGTCCTACAAATTCAATGGAATCATTACAGGATTTAAGAGCTATTTCTACATCCTCAAGGTTTTTCTTTCTGTCATCAATTAAAAAGATAACTTTGGGAAAATAACCAGGACTGCCTGTTTGTTGTCTGTGTTTAAGGCCAACATGTTGTAGAAAAGAACATAAAACCTGCCCCTTCGTTGTAAATCCTTCTCCATTAGACGACAGAATACCCCGGTCAAACATAGGATATGAGTTCGCATATGCAGGAAACTCTGTAAAAGAGATAACAGGGGCTGACTCCTTGAAAGATTTTGTAAAATCCAGCCCTTTTTTTTGAAGGCCATCTCTTCTGAGAGCAATAATTTTATCTTTGGTATTATTGAATTTCCCCGTTAATGTTGCTGTAAAGGCGATCACTTTTATACCCTTTTCCTCAATCCTTTTAACGACTTCTGGAGTTTCTTCTTCGACAAATTTTTGAGGATAATTTTGAGTGGTAAGTGTATTCGCAAAATCTTTTTGTTCAGCTGAAAGAGAGCCTAGGATTTTTTTATAGACCTTTGCATATTTCATAAGGGTGGGATAATAAACGGCAGGATGATCAGGCTGTGTCAAAACCATATCAATGTCAAAAGCGACCAGAATATCTTCAGGTCTATTTTTTTTGAGAGCTTTATTAACTTGAGCTTGAACCTCGCACATATTATGAGCGATCATAATTTTTCCTTGTACAGATATTGTATTGAATGTCAAAATTGCTCCTATCAACAGACTTTTGATTAATTTTAACGTCATCATCTCTTTTCATTTATGTACAAAGATTAAAAAAAGAAGGGCAAATATTGCCCTTCCAGATATTTGATAAAGAGCGTTTTTAATTTCCGACGTTGTGATCTTTACGGAGTTGATCTGTTGCAGGACGATTGACATTGTCAGGGACAATGCCGATTGTTCCAGCCTCATTACGGAAATCTTTGTTTTTTTCGATTTTTTCCTTACATGCCGCAAGTTCATAGGAGTTTTCACTGTAATTTCTCTGACACTCACGATCCCAGTTCGGGTCGTTGGGCTTCATACACTCACATCCCGCAAGATTCAACAGGGCAACCAGAGTTAAAAGAGGGGTTATTTTCATTGATAATGATTCCTTTTCAATAATGTATTCACCAGGTAAGGTTAAAAATGGTCGACTTCATTGTCAAGATGGTGACGTTCTTATTCCTTCTGTTCAGATAAAGTAGTGCTGGAATGCAACACTTTTATTAAAGTTTATCATAAGAATCAGTTATGATATTAAATTAAAAATAAAAATCGGAAAGCAAAAGGAAAAGGGATGCAAAAAGTATCGTATGATCTGCAGGAAGGCGAGACCTATATTCGCTTTGTTCAAGAGTTCTCTTCGGCCTCTGATGCCATTGAACATTTAAAAAAACTTTATAATCACAGCGTCAAAAGCATTCGGGAAGCTTTTAACCGCGTTCAGGAAGGAAATAGAAAAATTGAAAGTCCTGCGGAGGGATGTTACCCCTATATTGGATTCTATAGCTAAAAACCTTTAAAATGGTTATATTATGGATAATTTTTAAGAGGATTATTCCATGACCTATTCATTAGATTTTAGACTTCGTGTTTTATCTGT
>BBVC01000060.1 GCA_001192655.1 Caedimonas varicaedens | reverse complement strand
TTTTAGCTATATATATATCCCGAAGACTTAACCATCGATCCCAAACAGTCCTATGGCATTTTTGACGCACCAGGTTTTTATGGAACTACCGTAACGCGTCCTGATTTCTTTGAAGCTTATTATTTGGAACAGTTGACGCTTCTCATTGAACGTTATCGCAAACCTATCCTTGTCGGATTGAGTGATTGGCCCATTCCTCTTTCTTTTGTCGTTGACTATAGTGCGTCTACGTTGACTTCCGAACACATTGAGTACCTGAAACTTAAATTTGAGTTACCCAAGCTTACGCGCATCACAGATGAAATTGTCAACCATACTTATAAAACAAACCCACAAAACCCTAAACCTCTGGCCTTATTTTCAGGTGAACGTGTGGATTTTTCTCTTCATCGGCTTCATCATTATACGGGAACCTCTGCCGAGCATTTTCAAAACTTTATCCTGTTGACCAATTATCAGCGTTATGTTGACGAGTTTATTCGTTATGGGCTTGATCAGATCCAAAACGGGGACGAATATGATGCTTTTGTTGAGCCAGGAGATATTGTTATCCCCAATCTTCACCTGTCCAAGAGCATACCGGAGAAGGGAGCTCCCCTGACAACCTTTCCCCAGATGCCGGCCTATCATCTTAAACGAGCGGATAAAAATGGCATTACTTTTATCAATATCGGCATCGGTCCTACAAATGCCAAAAATATAACAGATCATTTAGCTGTGCTTCGCCCCCATTGCTGGATTATGCTGGGACATTGTGCAGGCTTAAAGCGAAGTCAGAGCTTGGGAGATTATGTCCTGGCCCATGGTTATGTGCGTGAAGATAGTGTCCTTGATCATGATTTGCCTCTTTGGGTTCCCATTCCACCTCTTGCAGAAGTTCAAATTGCCTTACAGGAAGCGTTCAGCGAAGTCACCGGACTTCATGGATCCGAAGCAAAAGCACGTATACGGACTGGAACAGTTTATACAACGGATAACCGCAATTGGGAGCTTCGCGCCCAGGAAATCTATGAACGATTTAATCAAAGTCGTGCAATGGCTTTGGATATGGAATCTGCAACGATTGCTGCGAATGGTCTTCGGTTTCGTGTGCCTTACGGGACTTTATTATGTGTTTCCGATAAGCCTATTCATGGAGAAATAAAGCTTCGGAGTATGGCCAATAATTTTTACAACGATCGCGTGAATCAGCATCTTAAAATTGGATTGCGTGCCATTCAGCTTATCTACGAACGTGGAATAGATTCCCTGCATTCTCGCAAGCTTCGCGGTTTCGATGAACCTGCTTTTCGTTGAGAGCGAATATTTTTGCTCATGACTTTCTCTCTTGAGAAAAGTCAGCCGTTTGCTTTTTTTGGTGAAATGATGCGTTGTATAAGCAATGCAAAGGCACCGTTTCCCATCACATTTGCTGCCGTACCAAAGGAGTCCTGAAGAATATAGATTGTTGTGAGAACACTGATCATTTCAGGCGTAAAACCCAGAAAATTCTGCAAGACGGGTAAAACAACGAGGACACTGGCACCGGGTATGCCCACACAGGATAGTTTGGCAAGACAAAAGGCAAGGACAAACGGGATAAACGTAAGTAAGTCAGGATGAGAATGGCCAGAAATTGCCAAGAGGCTGAGAGCAGTCATCACAATGGTAAGATCATCGCCCAACATATGGATATTGGCAGTAGAAGGGATAATTAAATCGGTAAAATGACGATCTTTTGTTGTTTCTTCTGTACATGTTAAGGTCACAGGCATGGTCATTGCGCTGGACATCGTACTAAATCCTGTCAATCCTGCAGGAGCCATAATACTCAAATTTTCACAGGTTTTTTTTAAATTTCCCCTGGATCCGATAAAGTACAAAAGGAATATATAGAGAGAGACGAGAAACATGCTGGCTGCAAAAACTTTTCCATATTGTTCAAACAGATGGATTAAAGACTGGTCATAACTCAATTTTAGGCAAAACCCAAAAACATAGAGAGGTAAAAGCGGGATAAATATTTTTTGTAAAAAAGAAATAATACCATCACTCAAGACAATGGAAAAATACTGTACGCCCTTTTTGATTTTGTTTTCTTGTTTGATAAAATTAAAAAGGATTCCTAGTACTATTCCGACGATCATTGCCTTATTCGTATCGATAATATTTGGCAGCCCCAGACTCAACAATGACGTAATATGAGAATTAAATTTCGCAGCAAAATCACAACAATGTTTTAATTCCAATAAAGGCAGAAAGGTTGATCCAAAAAAATAAGCCACGAACAAGGCGATTGAATTGGAAAGAGTAACACCGCCGAAGATCAGTAATATTAAATGTAAAGATCCTGTCTTAATATTAACTAATGCCCTAAAAATAAATATAAAAACCATAAAAGGTAATATAAAAATTAATATTTCAATAAATAAAGAACTAATTGTATAAAATAATGATACTATATACTTATCAAAGACAGCACCAAGAGCTAATGCTGTTAATATGGTTATTAATAACTGAACAGGTAATTCTTTAAGATAGCGCATTGCCAAAACTCAATATAAACATTATGGCAAAATATACGCAACTTTAGACAAGAGAACAACTCTTTATCGATTCAACATTATAAAGAGGTAAGACCAATTGAGTTTTCTGATTTATGTAGCAAGAGAGAACAGGATTCGGACATTTGTTTTTGATTTGATATCGTATCAAAAGAAAAAAATATTTTCTGATTTATCTCCTTTTAATCTCTTGCTTTTTAGAAAATTGTTTTCCACGGAGTTGTTTTTTCTGTGCGCTTACTTTCGCCTTCTGTTCTGCGATCGTTTGAGTATAAACTCTTTGAGAACTGGCTTGAACTGGATGTAAATTGAAAAAATAACTCTACAATGATTCCAAAATCAATTCATGAACCTTTGGTATGTGCTGAACATCCTGTATTACTTTAATCAAACTGCCAATATGTTATAATATTAACGTAAAACCCGAGAACAAATAGAGGTAGCTGCTAAAAACTTGAGGATGTGAGTACGCAAGCGGAAATCTCAAGAGCTGAGCTGAGATTACAATGGTGGCAAGAAGTTTTGAACTTTATTTTCAATCGCTATGATTTTTCTGCTCTTTCCCATTTTCGTTTTACCAACTTTATCGCTCTTGCTCATGGCATACACGAATAACATCCACAAAAATCGCTTGAAACTCAAGATTCTTTCCTCTGAAAACGTACAAGGATTGTATCTCGAATCGCATTCGGAATCCCTACAACAACTCAAAAGCGCAAGTACCTGCAAACCAAGCCCTCCATATATTTCAATTTGACGGATTCCAGACGACAGAGTAAAAGAAGCAATCAATGGTGTTTTAAATATAATATTTTAGAGACGATTCACAATGAGATTTGTTATTTTTATTGCCTTTATGACAGGGCTGAACTCTTTAATCATTCCTCAATACCTTAAAGCCACAGACGAGAAGATTGCCCAGGGATCCCCAATCCTTGAAGCTCCTTCCTCTCTTCAGCAACCACCCGCTCCTGAATCAAAACAGGATAATTCTGCACTTGCCGTCGCGCGGTTCCTGGCAGGATTCCCGCAGGAAGGAGTCTGCGCAGACTTCGAAAAATTCTCTCGCTGGCAAAACTATCGCTCAACTTTTAATCTCAGATGGACAATGGTTGAAAAAGCAAGAATAACACCGATGATCCAATGGCGAGAAGCCGCTCTTGGAAAAATAACACTGCCGGTTTTTTACCCAATGGGAGGACCTGACGTTTTTAACGTTTTAACTTTCTTCCCCGATAGCCCTGAATATATTCTTGTAGGACTTGAGCGTATAGGAAACATCGTTACTCTGGAAAATCTCAAAAAAGAAGAAGTGACGAATCGTATTATTACTCAACTTGAGCAAGGCATGGATTCTCTTTTCCAGCGTAGTTTCTTTATCACAAAAGACATGTCACGAGACTTTTACGAGCGTGGCGTTCTACCAACGATGCTCGCTCTTATAGCTCGTCTTGGATATGACGTTCTGGATATCAAATTTGTATCTTATACGCCAGAAGGAAAAATAATTGAAAATTCTGATTCCTCCACAAAGCAGGGTGTGGAAATCGCTTTTCGCAAACCGGGAAGTGAAAAGATACAAAAGCTTTATTATTTCCGACAAAACCTTCATAACAGCGCCATTACACCTTTTGCGCAATTTATAGAGGCTAGAGGTCCCTTCGCCGTTATGTTCAAATCGTCTTCCTATACGCCCCACCAGGTTGGTTTTTCCCATCTCGTGGATTTAGTCAGGAAGTGCGGTGAACTCGTCTTGCAAGATGATTCAGGTATCCCTTATAACTATCTGAAAGAGCATTGGGATGTCGCTCTTTACGGCACTTATACCAAACCTTACGGAGAAAGTTTCCAGGCTTATGGTCAACCTGACCTAGCCTGTATGTACGCCACTGACTCATCCATTCAGCCCCTTAATTTCAGAATTGGCTATGGATATGGAAAAGTTCCTTCCTGTATACAAATAGCGCGAAAAAAAGTTTCTGAAAAGGCAGAGAATAAGCCGTAAAAAAAGTTTAGTCTCAAATAAAAAACCGTTTCTAGCATTCAAATAATATATATTTAAATAAAATATTGCAAATTAACCATATAGTCGATAGTATAGTGATAAGTGGATTGGGGGTTCTCGGTCGGCGTTATAGCCTCGGTTTTCCGGGGCTTTTCGCTTTTAAGGAAAAGTTTTTACATCAAAGCCTTTACCTCGGATGATACTCATTGCCCTATTGGGTTGTGCAGGGTTCATTCTCCAACGTCCTATCGGTCTTGCAATCAAATCTGCAAGTTGTATTCCAGCCATATTTGCTTCTTTTGAAATAAAATGTATCTTAAAAGGCGTTCCGCCTAAATTATAGTTTAATCCGCTATATTGTTTTTCATCCGGAGTGGTAATACGATAAAATTCCAGCTCGAGCTCTTTATCTTCTTTTTTACCTCTGCGCTCTACAATAACATGAGTTAATTTATCCTGCTGTTCACGCCCCCTCAGAAAATATGAAGCACGCTCAAGGCAAAAACCTAAAGCCAGATGATAGGGGTTGTCAGGAGAAATATATTTATTTTTAAGCTTATGCTTATCAATAACCGCCGCAATAATCTTCATGGGAGTCTTTAACATGAGATCATTGAGTTGCTCACAATACTCATCTTGTGCCACTCTATTAATCAAGAGAGAAGAAAACGCTCCTTCTTGTTTTCTTATTTCACGTTCATGCAAAACAACCGCGTCATGCCCAAAGACATTGAACTTATGTTGTTTCAAAGACGGAACTGCTACGTCTATATATTCTTGTTTATTAAAGATACAAAAGGCCAAAACAAAAACAGGGAAATTTTGATCAATTGATTCAAGGTTGTGATCACCACTCTCATCAACGTAAATTATATAATCACTATGGGACATCATAATCCATAAATAAACTTATTTTACTGAAGGATAGCAATCATTACATTGAAGTTCAATGAGTTATGCGCTTCTACGTCCTGTCATTTGATCTCTATTGCGAACCCAACAGACGCGCAATAGGGGCAAAGGTTTTTCGATGATGAGGTGTAACGCCATAGCGCATTAAGGCTGACTGATGGTATGCTGTTCCATAGCCCGCGTTACGCTCCCATCCATATTCAGGATGAAGAACGGAGAGTTTTTTCATTATTTGGTCACGCGTCACTTTAGCCACAATAGAAGCCGCCGCGATTGAAAGGCTTAGACTGTCCCCTTTCACCAGGGAACGCACGGGATACGGAAGTTTGGGCTTGACTGTTCCATCTGCAAGCCCCAAAGAAGGCGTTATGGACAAAGGAAGTTTCAAAGCCCGGGAAGCGCGTTCCATAGCGCGAATTGCCGCCTCTCGGATATTTAAGGCATCAATTTCTTCGACCGAGCACATACCAACAGATAAAAAACAGGACTCTCCTTCTAATATATTCAAATGAGAAAAAATCTTTTCACGCTTGATCGCCGTTAACTTTTTTGAATCATTAATTTGGCAGGCAAGTTCTGGTGGAAATTTTTCTTTTACCAATATAGCCGCAGCGGCAACCACAGGCCCCGCCCACGGCCCACAACCGGCTTCATCAAATCCTACAACGTACCCGGAATGTGCCTGTTCAAAAGAAAAATCAGGCATAATCGCTCAGATGATTTCTTAAAAACCATGCTGTTTTTTCGTGTGCTCGAAGGCGTTCAACAAGAAGATCCGTTGTCCCCTCATCTTCTGTTTCTTTCAATTTTCCGATAGCTTCACGTATTTCGCGTATCAAATATTCATGATCATCTGTCAGCTTTTTTAACATCTCTTCCGTATCAGGTTCACCCACCTCTTCTTCCAGAGTCGCCTGCGTTACAAAGTTTTTATAATTAGCCGACACATGAAACCCCAGAGTCCGAATACGCTCAGCCAACATATCAATGGCTTCTGCCAAATCATCGTATTGCATCCCTAACATTTGATGATAGCTATGAAAATGAGAGCCTCGGACATTCCAGTGATAATTTTGAGTTTTGACCATCAAAATGTAACAATCTGATAATATTTTAAAAAGAAGAACGCGCGCCTGTTCCCGTCGATTTTGTGGAATACCAAATTCAAGCATCTAACAGCCCCCCCCTACCCTTAAATGTACATGTTCTTTAAGGATAACATACCTATAAATGATCTGAAATGGCTTTGCTAATCTTCTGTCTTCAACCCGTTTTCATGATAGGCTTGCACCTTGCACTTTTCACAAAACATCTCGAGAATACCCTCACCAAATTGAGGATCAAGCTCTTTTATACGTTTTCGATGCAATTTAAAAGTTTTATTAAATTCTCCAATTTGCTCCGGTGTAGAAGGCGCTCTTCGAAGTCGTTCAAAAAGGCACTTCCACCCATTGTTAACGATTTCAACTGAATGCATCGGCTTGGGAAAACGTTCATCAAACATGATAAGAATTCCTCTTTTACCATAGCCCAACGCTTCTTCTCCCAGATTTAAATCTTCAAGATAGTCCAGAATTTGTGTTGATGTTGCGTAATATGATTGGCTTGAAAGAGACGTATAAGTTTCTTTCTCGTCATCATTAAAACTTGCATAAGTATAAGAAATTCCTGCCAATCCTATAAAACCGATAAGTACCAGAATTTGAATTCTACGCATACTTATTCTCCTCTTTGTTAAAACAATCTATATATTTGGTAATATAAAAATAGTGCAAAAACAATATATTATTATTTTGAGAGATCACAACCCAGGTTAATAAAAAAAGGTTACGAAAAGCTTGATAAAAAGCTCTTCACCAAAATGATTATTGTGGCTGTGCTTTAAACCCCCGTTTAAAAACGTCTAAAGAGCTTGGGGAAGATGATGATGGAGCAAGAAGAGGAGAAGCAGAGAGAGAAGGGCTCAGGGGAGGAACTATTGTTGACGACGATTCTCTCAGAGGTTCTCCTCTGCATTCCTTGACCCAGATATCATAAACAGGATGTTCCATCGCTGAGATAGTTGGAGAAGAAGAAAACATCCACCCTGCAAAAACAGGGACAGGAGTTTCTCCTGGTTTATGCTCTGTAATTTCCAAAAATGCCACAGATTCAGGCGGATCCTCAGGAGCAGATTTCTGACAAAATCGGGCAGTGATCTCCAGATTACCAAAATTAACTGCCTTTCCCAACGTCACTTCCAAATCAGAGACACGTGCGGTAATTTTATCAAGCCCACGCAAAAGAACCCGATTCGTACGCACTCCCTGGCTCACAGAAGAAATTTCTTCGATCGCTTTTTCTTCAAAGCTGTCATGCTTTCTGATATCACTGGATCCCCCAGTTTTACCCCATATTAGGCCTATCGCTATAACCAACCACAGATCAGGGATGAGATTTTTCTTTGTCACCTTCAGCTTCTTTGTTTTTAGGGCTAAAAATTAACTGACCTATCATAGCTTCAAGACTGACAGAGGATTGAGTGTGTTCAATCTGAGCATTCGCCTTTAGCATGTCATCATCCCCTCCCGGAACCAGCGCGAGATACTTGCCACCCATAATACCATCACTGACAATCTCTGCAGATGAATCTTTCGGAATTTTAATTTGGGAATTAACTGCTAACACAACATTGGCAAGATATGTTTTTGGATCAATAGACATTTCGCGAATTGATCCAATTTTCACACCGCTCATCCGAACATCGCTTCCCACCACCAAACCATCAACACGATCAAATACTGCATGATAACTTATGCTATCATTTGACGTTCGATAACCACTGTTTGTATAGGCAAATGTTAAAAAAAAGCCGGCAATCATCAGGACGACCGCTCCCATAACTGTTTCAATCACATTATTACGCATATAATTTTCCTTAAGATGGACGCCACGGCTCATAACCTTCTGGAACTGATTTCTGCGTTCCTTCCCTTGGCATTGAGGGGCGATACGCAAGCGATGTTCCCGTCTGATTCGACTGATGAGGCTTTTGCCAAGAGCTTTTTAGCGTGGAATCCAGGGGAACGTCAAGAGAGTGATGCAACCATCCAAACCATTCTGCAGGAACGCGGGAGCCTTCCATGATTCCGCGATACATAACCCACCGGCGTTGCTTGCGTTTTGCTTTTTTAAAAAGAAAGCGTTCCTGGTAATATCTGTTTCCCTGGTGGTCCTTCCCTATCAGGCTTCCTTTGAAGAAGGTAAATATTTCCATGCTCCAGTATCGTGCATAAACCATCGAAATCGCCAATTCCCTTAAAGTTCATTGTTTCAGGATAAACTGCTTTTTAAAAGAAACACAAGAAAAAGTATAGGCTCCGGATCATGTTAAATCTCTATAAGATAAATCACCTCAAAAACTTGACTAATAGTATAAAAGTCTGATAGGTCTCTGAGATGATTTGCATAATCATCATAATATAAAGGAATTTTATTAATGGATTTGGAGTGGGATCGTCTCAAGGTTTTTTATTACGTCGCCAAAGAAAAAAGCATTACGCGAGCAGCCCAACACCTTCGTACGTTTCAGCCTTCTGTCACGCGCAGTATCCAGCAACTGGAACACCAGGCCAAATCAAAACTGTTTATCCGCAATCCTCGAGGTCTTATTTTGACCAAACAGGGCGAGATACTTTTTGAACGCGTGTGCAATATGATGGTCGAGCTTGAATTGGCCACGAATGAAATTTCAGGAACCGCCGATCAGGTCTCAGGAGAACTTACGATTACGACAACTTATGGTTATGCCTCTACGGTACTTTTCAAGTATATAAGTGATTTTTCAAAGCGTTATCCTGATATTATCCTTCACATTATTTGCGATGATCAAGACCTTGATTTAACAAAAAAAGAAGCAGATGTTGCCATACGTCCGCACGATATTAATATAACAAAATTAGAGCAGTTATTTCTTCATAAGAGAAAATTACAACTATTTGCAAGTGAAAAATACCTTTCTAATAAAGGGATTCCTGAAAGTGTAGAAGATTTAGATAACCATAAATTAATTATTTTTAATAAGAAAAATAGCATTATCGCAAACTCTGGCAACGCTGATTGGATATTAGGACTAGGAACGACGCCAGATCGCAGAAGAAATCCCGTCATGACCACGAATTCGGTAGAGTTTTTAGCTCAAATGGCACAATCGGAACTTGGCATTATTGGCTTATCAAACGACTCTTCACTCATTGAGAAATACAAATTAAAAAGAATTTTGCCTCATGTTGAAGGGCCTGAAATCGATATGTGCTACGTTTATCCCACTTCTCTTAAAAATTTGAAAATAGTCAACCTGCTGGGGAGTTATTTAAAAAAGACTTACAACGAAGCATATCTGTTTATGGATAGCACCAAGGCCTGTCCGGAGAACAATTAAATTTAACAATTTTCATCATATCACCTTTCTGTTGTCACAAAAGATCTATCCGCTACGAACTCTTCTGGAGAAGAGCCTACACCGCGAATGAAAAACAGTAACTCTTTTCATCCTCACTGATATCTAAAACTTTACTAAAATTTAGCCTATTAAGCAACTATGTAATTGATTTTGGTATAAAATAATATTTTTTAATAATGTTCAAATGTTTATTAGGGTTTTTCACCTAATAATATAGTTATAAAAGTAATAATTGCTTGTCATTTTATGTAATTGACACGTAGTTATTGATTTTTTTCTGGAATAAATATAATATGTATGTGTATTTTATATATAATAATGAAGGAATTTATTTTATGTTTTTCTCTTTATATTTATTAGCTTTTTCTGTAAGCACCATTCTTTCTTGCCCTATGGCTTATGGGGGCATAGAAATTGTAGAAGCTCGACGAGAAGGAGATCAAGAAGGTATAAGAATTAGAGCTTCTCATCGTGTCTGCCTCTATAAAGGAGAAGATCACTATAATGAACATAAAGGATTCACAAAAATTTACGTCGCAGAGAAGTTCCCGAAGATACCCATCATTCATCCTTATCATATTAATGGCGTATCAAGACCTGACTGTGATGATGGACGTCCTACCATTCCCCTGGTTGCTCATCTTCCTGCAATAATGACTGATCTATTACCGCAAGGTATCAAGGATGCCATTCAAAAGAAGGAGATTGGAAGTAATCAGTTAAAAATCTTTTTATGTATGCAAAATTTTCCCTGGAACGAAAAACAACTCGTTTGTTTACGTCCCAATTATGCTCTTGAACCTAATGCAGTTACAAAGAACTACAAGGATATAAAAAGAAATATACGAGCAGGATTATTTCACGATAACGCTAATTTAGCTTTTTTAAAGGGCAAAGGTCAACTCCGTCCCAATTACCTCGATATATTTCAGGTTCATACCCATTCACGAAAAGATGGTTACACTGTTGCATCCCCGAATAATCTGCATATTGATTGGGATCAAAAGTTTGATTCGAAAACTGGAAAGACGCTTTTTGATGTGCAAAAAGGAACAGTTTTCTGGTCATACCTTGATTATGAAGATCAGGATGATAACCAAAGAAATAAAGGTATCGCCACTCTTCACCTGATTATAAATGATGCTCAAAGAACTGATATTTCAGAGCATTTTAAAAACCTTTTCGAACATCACGCACCTCATCCCGATGATGATATTAATACTTTGAAACAATGGGTTATTGATCCCCTGAGTGAATTACAGAGTTTTCAGAATACTGTACAACTTCAAAAATTGAAAGACATCTACGAAACATTAAATTTCAAAGGATAAAACCTCAAAAGCCGACTCATCCTGCAGCTTTAATTTTCGTGGATTATATGATGACTGATTGCTCTAGCTAGGCCATTTGTAGGTTGCTAATTCGTTTTTTCGCATACACACGCAGAACCATTGATACAGATTGGACTCTTCTTATGCCACTCACCAAACCATGCAAAGTAAGGAACATTGCAAACTTTACTGCACACTTTATTGGCTTGTTCTTTAGTCTCTATTGCTTCTACACATAGAATATCTGCTTTAGCACTTTGAGAAGTTATACCAATTATTATAAAAGTAAATAAAATTGATAGAGTAGAATTTGATAGAAATTTCATCCTTAAACTCCCCTAATTATGAACAGATGCTTGATTGTAGCACTGAGCATTAATATACGCATTAGATATTTTTATCTCACGACCCGACATTTTTTGAGCAGGATTGAAAAGTGAAGAAAACTCTGAGATGTAAGTATTTGATTTAAGGTTTATTTACTTTTTCTGAAGCTTTTTTGGGTTCGGTAAGTATATAATCAGCACGAATGTTTTTGTTTATATCCTCTGCCTCTTTGTGCTCTTGCTGAAGGTGTTTTATTTCTTCTTTGTAATCTTGAAGATTATTGGGAGCAGGCCGATCAGGCACACTTGCAAGATTACCGAATTCACCCGGTTTTTCATCTCCAAAAAGAATAATTGACCCAATACAACCGGTTAGCAACAGTACGATAGTCACTAAAAAAAATTTTATACAAGTAGAAGAAAACAATACCTTACCCTTGTTTTAAAAGCTTCAACATATCTACGGCGCTATAGGTAATAACGCCATCTGCTCCTGCCCGCTTAAAGCATGTCATCATTTCTATCAATGTCTTTTCATAGGACAACATTCCCGCTTCCGCAGCAACTTTCAACATAGCGTATTCTCCGCTAACATGAAAAGCAAATGTGGGAACAAGGAAACGATCCTTAACTTGTCGAATAACATCCAGATAAGGAAGACCGGGTTTAATCATAACACAATCAGCTCCTTCTGAAAGGTCAAGAGCAACCTCTCGCAACGCCTCGCGAACATTGGCAGGATCCATCTGATAAGTACGTTTATGACCCTTTTTCAAACAATGGTCAGAGCCCAAAGCTTCACGGAAAGGGGCATAAAAATTTGAAGCGTATTTTGCTGCATAAGACATAATCCCCACATCGTGGTAACCCTTTTGATCAAGAAGCTTCCTGATTTCACCAACTCGTCCATCCATCATGTCAGAAGGAGCCACCATATCAGCGCCCGCCTGAGCCTGTAAAAGAGCATGCTGGCAAATAACTTGAACACTCTCATCATTGGGGACGTCATCATTTATGTAAAGGCCATCATGACCATGGTCTGTAAAGGAATCCAATGCAGGGTCTGTGATAATACCAATATGAGGAAAATTTTTCTTTAAAACCTGAATTGCTTTATAGAGCACTCCGCCGGAATTAAAAAGCTCCCTTGCATCATGTGTTCTTTTCTCGCTCTCAATAACAGGAAAAAGAGCGATAGCCCTCAGTCCTAGATCACCGGCAATCCCCACTGCATCTGTAAGTTCATCCACAGAATAACGATAAATGGCAGGCATACTGCTGATTTCTGGAGAAAGAGAATTTTCACGAACAAAGATCGACCAAATAAAGTCTTTTGCTGCCAGGGAAGTCTCTGCAACTAGGTCTCTGATCCAATCATGGCGCCTATTACGCCGCATACGTGCGAGAGGATAAATACTGGAAGATATTTTCAATGAAAGATCTGACATTCAAGGTCCCTTAATTTTTATTTTTTAAGGTTTGGTAGCTTATATTCGCTTGTTTGGCAACAAAAAAGATTTTTGATTGTTGGACTTAGTGTATGTTTAGTTAATTGAGTGTTAAAAAAGTATTTCTTTTTTTCTATTCTTTCGATACCATCTGGTCACAATATCGATTCAATGGAGGGTCAATCCTGATGTCTATGGCAATGGCAATCTCTGTAAACTTGCTGAATACATATACTAAACTTGTTACTCTCGAGAAAAATTCTTATCGTTATTGGCGCCTGCGTATTATGTATGCCTCTATCATTGGATATGCTGCTTTCTACCTTGTAAGACAAAATTTTTCCATGGCAATGCCAGGAATGTCTGAAGAGTTCGGCTTTACAAAAGTAGATCTTGGATGGATTGGCACTTGGTGGTCAATTGCTTATGGAATAGGTAAATTCATTAATGGTTATATAAGCGATCGTTCTAATGCCCGTTATTTTATGACGTTAGGTCTTTTGGGAGCAGCCATTACAAGCTATGGCATGGCATATGGGGAAAGTTTAATATTTTTTGGAGGCGTATGGATTCTCAATGCATGGTTTCAGTCCATGGGATGGCCACCCTGCGCTCGTCTTGTTACTCATTGGTTTGCACCTCGTGAACTTGGCACAAAGTGGGCTTTTTGGGCTTCTTCTCACCAAATTGGTGCGGCAGCAATTTTTTTGCTCGCTGGATACCTGATTAATAACCAGTACGGCTGGCGCTCAATCTTTTGGATCCCCGCAATTATTGCGGCACTGCTTTCTATTTTTCTTTTTGATCGTCTTCGGGATACGCCACGCACCGTAGGGCTCCCTCCTGTAGAAGAATACAAGGGTGATATCGTTAAAATTGACCCCCATGAAGAAGAACGCATAAACCTTCGTGAAGTTATGAAGATCGTTCTTGCAAATAAATACGTCTGGTTCGTTGGTTTAGCCCAAATGTGCCTTTATATTCCACGCATGGGGATTTTCTTTTGGGCACCTATGTTTTTAAAGGAAGTGAAAGGCGTCAGTCTGGCTATTGCCGGGTTACAGCTCGCTGCTTTTGAAATTGCCGGCTTACTGGGCGGTATTACAGCTGGCTGGCTTTCAGATCACGTTTTTGATGGGCGACGAGGACCTGTGGGAGCTCTATTTATGACAGGATGCGCATTTTCTATTGGGATAATTTGGCTAATTCCTGCGGGGTATGAACTCTTTGATACTTTTGTTTTAATGTTAGCAGGTTTTCTGGTTTATGGGCCTCAAGTAATGGCAGGAATTGCAAGCGCTGACTTGACATCAAAACGTGCTGCAGGTGTGGCGACAGGACTGACGGGAAGCTTTGCCTACGCAGGCTCTGCCATCTCTGCTATTGGCGTCGGAAAAATTGTCCACCTTTATGGATGGGCCTGGGGTTTCAACTTCTTTATTATTTCTTCTGCTTTTGGTGCTTTTTTCTTTGCTCTTACATGGAATAAAAAAGCTCGCATACTAGAACAAAATTAATCTCAGTAATCATTAATTCTTAATTTATATGGTATACACATTCAATTCACATTTTTTGACAATTAAATCTTGATTGTTTCAATTAAGTACTTATGTTATGTTGTATATATATTTTTTTAAAAAAGAGTATCCATGAAATTATTTATTTTTTTCTTCTGTTCTGTAAACTTATTTCCTTCTCTTTTTACTGTTCAAGCCAGTACGTTGGAAGTAACGGAAGCCAAAGAAATGGCAGGCGGGTTGTATTCTATTTCCCGTCGTTTATCTATCTATGAAGGTGATCCGCATTATAACGAAAATAAAGGTATTTCTGGGATTTATGGTTCTACCTTAGTATATCCAAAAGCACCTTTGATTCATCCATATCATCCTCAGAATGGTGAAAGAATAAATGATGGCGTTGCAAATGTTCCCCTACAAGTCCATTTTCCTACGAGTATTCGCAATGCGTTACCAGATTCTATCAGACGTGAACTTGAACTCAACCACGTCACAAACGATTGCCTAAAAATCTTAGCGGTAGGGCAAAATTTTCCCTGGGAGCGCGGAACGGTTGTTTGTTTTCGCCCTCAATACGCAACTGAACCCAGTGGAACTGAGCTGAGCTATAATAAGGTAAGACAGTTAAGGTTAGGCTTATTTAATAGTGAAGAAAATCGTGTATTCTTTACGGGACATCAACCGAATGAATTGATAAATATTGGTCTCTCTGCTCATCCCACGAGTAACGCAGATCAGAGAACTATTCTTTCTGGAAACCAGCCAGAGATACAAGGCTTAGCTCCTGATAGAGGAACAAGTTTCTGGTCATACGTTGGATATCGAGATGATCAGGATCTCAATAAATATAAAGCAATTGTGACATTGCATTGGCTTTTAAGTGATGGGCAAGAAACTGCTCTCTCAGAGATAATTAGAAGACTTCCAGCAAAGCCTACTGAAGCAGACTTAAAAAACCTTGTAACAACACTTGGCACTAACCCAACTTTGCTTAATGAAGGGGAACATATACAAAAATTGCTTCCCGTCTGGAATGCACTAGAGAGAGTTGAGAAAGAGGCACGTAAAAAGAAGCCTCAATTAGTGGCACAGAAAGCAAAGGCAGCCGCTGACCAAAAAGCTGCTGTACAAAGAGCCGCTGACCAAAAAGCTGCTGTACAAAGAGCCACTGAGCAAAAAGCTGCTATACAAAGAGCCACTGAGCAAAAAGCTGCTATACAAAGAGCCGCTGTACAAAGAGCCACTGAGCAAAAAGCTGCTATACAAAGAGCCGCTGTACAAAGAGCCACTGAGCAAAAAGCTGCTGAGCAAAAAGCTGCTATACAAAGAGCCACTGAGCAAAAAGCTGCTGACCAAAAAGCTGCTATACAAAGAGCCGCTGTACAAAGAGCTGCAGCTCAGAAAGCAAAGGCAGTCGCAGCTCAGAAAGCAAAAGCTGTTGCAGCTCAGAAAGCAAGAGCAGTCGCAGCTCAGAAAGCAAAAGCTGTTGCAGCTCAGAAAGCAAAGGCTGTTGCAGCTCAGAAAGCAAAGGCTGTTGCAGCTCAGAAAGCAAGAGCAGTCGCAGCTCAGAAAGCAAAAGCTGTTGCAGCTCAGAAAGCAAAGGCTGTTGCAGCTCAGAAAGCAAAGGCTGTTGCAGCTCAGAAAGCAAAGGCTGTTGCAGCTCAGAAGAAAAAAGTAGAAGCAGCACGCCAAAAGCGGGCTCAACAAATCGCGGGAAAGCGCGGCAAATAAAAATAGAAACTACTAGGTTTTCTGAATGATATTATCTCAACCCTATGAATACAGGGACAAAGTGTAGGAAGTCCAAGAAAGAAGAAAGCTGTTTTATAAAATCTTGAGAAGATTCGCCTGAAGTGTTTGATTTTGCCGAAGAAACATTCGATGAGATGTTATTCTTTATAGATATGTTCATCCATAATTTCGGGGATGTTCTCGGTTTCTTTTGAAAGGAATAACAGGAATTACGATTGTATCCTTTATCTGCAATGATTCACGTTTCCATGTCTTGGATTAAGGTGGGTGTCTGGGTGATTTCATGGCGTTGCCCTGGCGTTAAAATAAATTCCCAAGTATCTCTTACCAGGGCATGGATTTTAGTCGTAAACCCGCCTCTGCTCTGCCCCAAAACTTCCTTTTCCTGACTGTCCTTTCCATATCTGGCAGAATAGGCATGAGTGCAAACAACGGTCGCATCAATCATGGTCAATTCACGGTCAGGACAGCGTTGTGTTTTCTCAAATAAAGCTTCCTAGATGTACAGTCCCCATTGTGTAATGGCAATAGATAGAGTACCATCTTTGTAGAAGGCATTATGGGACAAATATTATATGGGTGCGCCCGAACAACAGAGGCAGTTGCGTCGGAGCAACACAGAATAATCAAGAGAGCCTAAGTGTATAGTCCCGCTGTGTGGC
>BBVC01000059.1 GCA_001192655.1 Caedimonas varicaedens | reverse complement strand
TATGTTGTTAGCTATATATGATGTGATTGGTGGTCTTAAGATGTGCTTGCCCGTCATTGAAAGCGTTATTGATCATCGAAGAAAAACCACTCTTATAGAAAAAGAAGTCCCAAAAACCTCTCCTATACCCCAACCTGTCGCAAAAAATCCTGCAGGAATCTCTCAACAACAAGCGAGTGGGTTGCCAATAGAAGGGACAAAAAAACCCTTGAAAGAGGAACCAAAAAATGTCGTGACGCCCCTAAAACTGGTAGAACTTCCACCATCAGAAACCTCGACCGTGCCCAAGGGTAGTGAGAAACAGATGATCCAGATACACACAATCAACCGCACCGTGGAAGAATTCAAGGTTATCAAAGATGAGTTGATAAGCCAACTTAATGAAAGCAAAATTCTTGGTGAAGATCGTGAGGCCGCTTATACAATGGTGGGAACTTTAAACCTTTGCCTTCCTATTGCTAAAGGCGCTGCGCTTCTTATAGAAGAAATGGAAAAAGAAAAAACTGCACCCCACCAGCCTCTTGCATCTCCTTCACAAGAAGAGATTAAAAAGAACTAACGGCCGTGTACCCCCATTTCAGGTCACATTTTCCATAAGATTTTTATAATAGGAAAATTAGGAAAAAAATTTACTCTTCATATATTTTGTTGTACTATTTTTCTTCACAGGAAGTTGTGAATTGATGCTCGGCAAGACGCGTATAGAGTCCCCCTAACCTTAAAAGTTCGTTATGCGCCCCCTCTTCAACGATTTTCCCCTGATCCAGCACTAAAATTTTATCCGCATTCAAAACAGTTGAAAGACGGTGGGCAATAACAAGGCGAGTACACTCTTTAAAAGCGTTATCAAGAGCGGTCTGGACATGCCATTCACTTTCTGTATCTAACGCATTCGTCGCTTCATCAAGCAATAAAAAAGGCGCTTGATATAAAATCGCTCGTGCGATAGCCAGACGTTGCTTTTGTCCACCGGAAAGACGGATACCTCTTTCTCCTAAAAGAGTGTCAAAGCCTTGAGGGAGCTGACATGCAAATTCTTCTATATAAGAAAGTTGCGCAGCTTTATAAATTTCATCTGGAGAAGCCTCAGGTCTGCTGAACGCAATATTATCCCAAAGGCTCGCGTTAAAAATAGAGGGTTCCTGAGGGACAATTGCTAGAATCTTTCTCAAAAAACCCAGAGGTAACGTACGGATATCTTGTCCGTTGAGTTCTATAGACCCTTCCTGGGGATCATAAAATCTCTGCAAAAGCTGAAATAATGTGCTTTTTCCTGCTCCTGAAGGGCCTACAATGGCATAAGTTCGTCCTGGCTCTATTTTAAGGGAAACATGATTAAGAGCAGGGATTTGAGGGCGAGAAGGATAATAAAAAGTAACATCTCTCAAATAAAAAACAAAGGGCGGCTTTAAGGGAGCAAGGGAAGTTGTGCCTGAACTTCCAATAGCTGGAGCAACATTTTTTATCTCTAAAATACGCTCTAAGGCCCCAAACGCAGAAGTCATTTCGCCGCCCACTTCACTGAGAGCATTCAGAGAACCGGCTGCAACTGCCGCATAAAAGACAAAAGCAGAAAGATCTCCAAAACTCATCTGACCATGAAAGACATCGCGCGCACCAATCCACAGGACAAACGTAATAGAAGAAAAAACGATAGCGATCACCAATGCAATAGTTAGGGATCGATTGCGCCCTCTCAGAGATGTTGTGTCCAGATAAGACATCATCAAGGTGTCGTATTTTTGGGAAATGGCTTTTTCCTGGCAAAAAGCCTGAATTGATTTCAGAGAAAGTAGAGCTTCATGGATGAATGCACTCAAAGAACCATGCTTTTCTTGACTCTGTTTGGTCAGGATACGCACCCGCCTGCCCATAAAAATTAAAGGTGTCAGGCTCAGAGGGATCACGAGAAAAACAAATCCTGTCAATTTAGGACTTGTCATAAATAAAAGGATAGTGGCGCCCAGAATTTGAATAAGGCTGCGTAACGTCATCGGAAAGGAAACGCCTAGAACCGAACGAACGAGAGAGATGTCTGTCTCTAATCTTGACATCAATTCTCCTACCCTGGCAGATTCAAGATAAGATTGATCAAAAGATAAAATATGATCGAAAAGATCCTTTCTCAAGTCTGCTGTGACGCGTTCGCTCAGCCAGGATGTGATAAATGTACGCATAAAGGCTGCCCCTGCCAAAACAAGGCTGCAAAGCGTCAGAGAAAGCATGGCTTGATTCATCAAATCGGAGTTCTGGTGTGCAAAACCTTCATCGATAAGGTGACGAAGCCCAAGACCAATAAGCAAAATTGTAACAGCAGCACAGGCCAGCGAGATAAAAGCTAATATCATCTGAAAACGATAGGGCATAAGATAAAAAAATAACACTTTCAGGCTCTTTAACTTGTCCTGAAAAAGTGAAAGAAAAATCTTTTTCATGATGTTAAATGAATGGCTGTCGCAGAATTTGAAAAAGCGGAAAGCTCTCGCTCAAGAAAAGAAAAAAGCTCATCCTGAGAAGATCGAGTAGAAATCCATCTTTGGATATCCTCATGAAAGCGGAAATGGAGACCACCGGTAATGGGCGAAGAAAGCCAAATTTCCTGAGTAGGGCCATGTCGATTCAATAACCAGATATGCCCAGCAGGAAATGTAATTTGAAGAAAACCTTCCCGAATATCGATATCATTATGCTCATCCAGTTGATTTTCCAGCATTTCAGCAAGACCCTGAAGCGTGTCGTGAACTTGGTTCATAAAATCTGTTTTATTCATGGGATCAGGCGCCAATTTCGGATTTGATTTATTGAGAAGGCAGCTTTTTCTGCTCCATAATTTTATCAAATTCAGCCAATGTTAAAGTCATGGAATACATCTTGTCGTCTATAAAAAAAGTCGGAGTCCCTTCAATGGAAGCAATTTTCTCTACTTCCAGACGAGGATGCAACGCTTGATTGAGAATCTCCTGATCGCTGACAACTTTCTGACATTTATCCACAGGAAGATTACAAATATGAGCAAGTTTTTCAACTGCCTGCTCTCCCATCCAATCCTTCTGCTCTGCGAAAATACGATCGATGGTCGCCAATCTTTTGGGCAAAGGCACCTGATTGACAATGGCTGTGGCTTTAAGAGAATAATGATCTATCGGGAAATGCCTAAAAATAAAGCGAACTTTACCCGTATCGATATATTTTTTTCTGATTTCAGGCAGAATTGTATTATGAAAGTAAGCACAATGCGCGCAAGTGAGAGCCGTATATTCGATCACTGTGACGGGAGCATCGTCCTTTCCAAAAACAAGTTGTTGGGGGTCTGTCGCCAGAAAAATTGAATCATAAGCGCCTTTTGTATCAGCGGCACGTACAAATTCTGACTCGCTTACAAGGAAAAAAATCAGTGCGCAAAAAATAATTACACGCACATCTAAAACATGGTTAATTTTTCTAAAGAGCATAAAAAGCCTCACCACAAAACATCATCATCAATATACTGCTATTTTGTTTTTTAGCCAAGCAATTTGAAAAGTGACTTTTTTTAGTAAGGCACCATAATTCACTTGATTCTTCAAACAAATAACTATAAAAAAAATAGTATATTTGTAACAGCTGTGTGATTAATTCTTTAGTCATCTTTGTTTGGTACACTTCAAATTTTGGAATATTCACACTCATGGATTGTATATGCGAGTTTATAAAATTTTCACGAGGTTAAGCGTCCTGAAAACGCTGCTCCTAGGTTTCAGTATGATGGGATCGTTTCCATCAACAGGTTTTGCGTCTTTATTGACGGCTTCAGACTCCCTGATGACTCTTTCAGAAGATCAAATTGATCAGGAAGCCCCTGTCAACGACCCGCTGGAAGACGTTAACCGAAGTGTTTTCAGATTTAACCAGGATGTTGATCAATATGTTCTCAAACCTTTATCTGAAGGTTATAAAGCTGTTTTACCCCAGCCTACCCGTGAAAGTATCCATGCTTTTCTGAGCAATCTTGGAAGCCCTGTCATTTTATTCAATGATCTCTTGCAATTACAGGGAGATCAAGCTATGGATACCCTCGCCCGATTTTTGATCAATACAACTTTGGGATTGGGAGGGATTTTTGATCCCGCGGCGGAAATTTTTGAAATTCCCTATCACCAGGAAGATTTTGGAGAAACGTTGGGAACCTATGGTGTGGAAGGAGATCCTTACGTTATGTTACCCATCCTCGGACCTTCCAATCCACGGGATATTGTGGGCATTGTTGTCGATATGCTGGTTGATCCTTTCCCTTATATAGCGCACCGACGGCATGCTGATTATCTGACGTATACACGCCTAGGCGTGGAAGGAATTGACAAACGGGGTGAAGCTGACGAAGTGATCAACCGAATTAATAAAGCTCATGATCCTTATATCATGATGAGAAGTATTTATACGCAAAACAGGGAGTTTAATATCAAAAAGGGAGTTGTTGATCTTGAATCGCCGACTCCAAGCTCCGAATAACTATTGCAAGGATTTTGAAATGAGATTTTTACGTGTTATTTTATTCACTTTTAGTCTGACTTTTATCGTTGGTGTTACATTTCCGACCAGTGGTGTAACATCTGAAAAAATTGATGATCAACAATCTAAACAATTTATTACAGATATTGGAAATAGGGTTATTCAAATTCTGGTCAACAAGTCTGTACCTCTTTCTCAACGCCAGGAAGAATTTCGTCAAATCATTCACGAATACTTTGATATGCCTGCTGTTGGAAAATTTGTTTTAGGACGCTATTGGCGTCAGGCTAATGAAGAGCAACGCAAAGAGTACTTGCAACTGTTTGAAGACGCAATTGTTGAAAGTTATTCCCAACAATTTGAAAACTATAATAATGAGAAACTTCAGGTTGATGGAGAACGGCCCAGCCAGAGTGGGGGAACCATTGTCACTTCTAAAATCATTCGTCCAGCTGGTACTCCTCCCTTACAGGTAGATTGGAAAGTATACCAAACGAAAAAGGGGTTACGCATCCTGGATGTGATTGTCAATGGCGTCAGCATGAGTATCACCTATCGTACGGAATATGCAAATGCCTATAATGCTAATGGAGCAACGATAAACGGTCTGTTGACGGCAATGAAAGCGAAGGCTGTTGTTCCTGTTACAACGCCCCAAGAAAATAATGAAAAAAATTCTCGTTAGGAAAGTCCTTATGACGCTTTGTGAACGAGAAAGATTAACCGATTGGCCTTTTCCGTTCACAAAGCAATATTAAGACATTTAAAAAGAAATAAAATAAAACCTGAAAATTACTCTTTACATTATGGCCGATACATTGACTTTTCCTGTAACATACTCTTTTTTAATAAAAATATTCCCATCTTCCAAAGCGCTTCAAGATTTGGATAGAGATGGGGAAATCGTAAGTCTAATACTTAAAAAACAATAACAATAAGAGGCTGACTTGAGTTACATTCATTCTGTATGCGTATATTGTGGATCTTCCAATAAGGCTCCTCAAATTTATAAAAAAACAGCAGCGGATTTAGGCGTTCTTTTAGCAAAAAATAAGATCCGCCTTGTTTTTGGCGGAGGTAAAATGGGGCTTATGGGAATTGTTTCAAAAGCCTGTCTTGAGGCAAAAGGGCATGTCACAGGATTTATGACTCAATTTCTTTACGACTATGAGGGTGGAAATGAAGAAATTACGGAATTGCACATTGTAGAGAGTATGCATGAACGCAAACAACACATGTTTGCAGCTTCTGAAGCTTTTATTATTCTTCCAGGAGGATTGGGAACTCTTGATGAAACTTTCGAAATTATGACCTGGAAACAATTAGGACTTCACGAAAAACAGATCATTATTATTGATATTGATAGGTACTGGACATCTTTATTTGATCACTTTTTTCATCACATGATCAAAAATAATTTTATTCGGGCAGAAGATCTGAACCTCTTTACAATGGTTCATTCTGTTGACGAGGTACTGGATGCCCTGCATCGTCCCAAAAAACAGGACAAAAATTTTGTCAAGAAATGGGGATAATTCTAAAAATTATTCTTCTAATTACTGTAATATATCTGACGAATTTGAAGCAATCCAGAAACAAGAAAGCTTCAAGTACGATGAATCTGTGCGTAGAGGAAACAGAAAGAGCGATTTTCCACCCAACTTATAAACAAGTATTGTTTTCTGAACGGCTTTATTTATGATCAGAATCTTTTATTTTAACTGCTTGCGCTCTCATTTGGTTAGCTTGTTCTCTTAGGGAGTTCGCAGCATTAATATCTGTAGCTTGTTTCGTAGCAGCCTGTCGCTCCAGCTCAGCAGCTTTCACCAATAAATCCACTTTTGACATAGGAGGAGTCAATGAAGCCATACTAGAAAATGAAGTAGCCATCCATCCAGCAAGGAAAAGTCCCAAGTATTTTATTTTTTTCATAATGTTCTCCCCTTTATAGTTTTGTTTTTCTCTATTGCTGTAGCATATTTTCAAATTAAAAAAAAGGTTCTGTCCCCTTCTTTTTAAAGAGGTTAGGCTGTCATGATGTATTTAAAGCATCGCAAACTCTCAGGTTCAATGCAATTCCGATTGATCAGAATATTTTGTTACAGAAATACCAGCAAGAACCGCTGCTGATTTAGTCGGAATTCACCGAAATTCCGCTATCAGATTTTTCCACAAATTGAGAGAGAAGATTGCTCTTAACCAGCAAAATCGTATGGAACAATTTTGTGGAAAAACATATTGCGCTGATTTCCCCAAAGATTTTGGTGTTGGTCGGGAGGGGGCTATGAAAACTCTCTATAATACAAATGATGGTATCATGCGTTTACGAGGTACTTGGCAATCCTATACCTCGCCCTACTTAAAAAACCCCATCAAAGCCATTACCACCTACCATCCCTCATTTCTTTTGCACTCTCCTGGCCAAAAAGCTCAATCCTGGCAAGATATGTTGATGATTAAGAAGGCTCTTTCGACAGTTGCTTAAGAAACTTGAATACT
>BBVC01000058.1 GCA_001192655.1 Caedimonas varicaedens | reverse complement strand
TCAACGTTCGATCCTTCTTGATGGCAAGACGCTTGCTCATCAAAGGCTCCAACCTTTTAAACAGACGACAGACGTTGGAATTATGAAGACCAAACAAATGACCGATAAATTCATGAGTAATATAGGTTCGATAATAAATCAAAAGAGACATGACCTGATCTTCAAACGTCTGGAGAACACTCCTTCGTCCTGCTGATTCCTTTAACAATTCGACAGACCTTTCACATAAAAGATGAATAAAATTCACATTTTCCTGAAACTCTGAAACACTCAACCCTGTCATCCCTTGAAAAACATGAGGACGTTTGGATAAATTGGAATAGGGCACTGACAAACAAATCCTCCATATTGCAAAGGCGAAAGCCAAAATTTATCTTAATTCCTTACTTCCTAGAAAATCTATTGTTTATAGCGCCTTAAGAAGTACGGTTAAGCCTTGAGCAATTCCAAGACGTACATCATGGTGGGGACTGTGACAGGGCAAGATATTCAAACGATGACTCAGGAAAAATGTAACTATACGTGGTGCCCAGGAGAAGACTCGAACTTCCACAAGCTTGCGCTTACTAGTACCTGAAACTAGCGCGTCTACCATTCCGCCACCTGGGCTTTACGCTGACTTCATCATGTATCCACCCTGTGAGTTGATGTCAAGTCAAGAATCGTGGTAAGGGTGAAAAAATACGAATTATTTATCAGGAGTGATTATGTCTTCGTTTCATAAATTTTCTTTTATAAATCCCATTGAGTTATTTCATCGTCTGGCTGGTCAGAAAATTTACACAGGTCTGGCTTCTTCTTTTTACGGAGATATGTTTTTATTGGCAACGGCTGTAGATTTGTTGGCGCTTTGTTACCCTGAAGATCAGCAGGAAGTTGGTCACCTAAAAAAGATTTTTGCAAAAAAATATAATCTTGGGTCTTTTTTTGAAGATAAAGAACAGATACAGCAGTGGGGGCAAAAAATAAGGGAAGAGAAGCCTCTTTCGTTTCTTTTGAGCGGAACCCCCTTTCAATTAAAAGTCTGGAAATATCTGTCAACCCTTCGTTCAGGCGAGACCACGACATATGGAAAAATAGCCCAGGCTATTCATCATCCCAAAGCCGTACGGGCTGTTGGTTCTGCTGTAGGAGCCAATCCTATTTCTCTTTTTTTGCCCTGCCATCGCGTTTTAAGAAAAGATAATACTCTAGGGGGCTATCGATGGGGATTGCCACGTAAAAGAAAAATGTTGGAAGCCGAGGGCATCGCAATAGAATCTATTACATGTTTGGGTAACGGGGGCCATCTCCTCCTTCAGGCGGAACCCAGCTGATATTCTGCAGGGGATCTTTAATGTCACACGTCTTGCAATGGACACAATTTTGTCCATTGATTTGTAATCGGTAAGTGCGGGTCATGTTATCTTTTATAATTTCATAAACACCTGCAGGACAATAACGCTGTTCAGGGGCATCAAAATATTTCAGATTATAAGAGATAGGAGTTTCGGGATTTCTAAGCTTTAAATGACAAGGCTGATTTTCTTTATGGTTGGTATTTGATAAATAAACAGAGGAAAGCCGGTCAAAAGTAATTTTACCATCGGGCTTGGGATAATCAATCTTTTGGGATTCTGCGGCAAAACTTAATGTCCTGTTATCTTCATGATGAGAAAATGTCCAGGGCGCCTGTCCACGAAAAACGTATGTTTCAAGACCGGCATTAACCATGCCTAACCAAAAACCCGCTTTAAAGCCGGGGCGAATATTCCTGACGGGATACAATTCGTCCCTGATCCAGCTCTGGCGAATACGCTGATCATAAAGTCCCGGTTGAGGTTGCGTGTTTGTACTGAGCGCTTCAAATATCGTTTCTGCTGCAATCATGGCTGATTTCATTGCAGTATGTGTTCCTTTAATTTTTAAAACATTCAGAAAACCTGCACTGCAGCCAATCAAGCTGCCCCCTGGAAATCCAAGTTGAGGGATAGATTGCCAACCTCCCTCATTTAACGCACGGGCGCCATAAGAAATACGGCGTCCCCCTTCAAAAAGAGTCTTGAGGTAAGGGTGCAGTTTAAGGCGTTGTGTCTCTTCATAAGGGTTAAGGTAAGGATTTTTGTAATCAAGGCCAATCACAAGACCATAAGAGACCTGATTATTTTCCATATGATAAATAAATGATCCTCCATATGTTTTCTGATCAAGAGGCCATCCTATCGTATGCGTTACAGTGCCGGGCTTATGTTTTTCAGGAGAAATTTCCCATAATTCTTTTATGCCGAGAGCATAAGTTTGTGGCTGAGCATAACGTTGCAAACCGAATTTTTCTGATAATTGTTTGGTTAATGATCCCCGACATCCTTCACCAAAAAGAGTGTGACGGGACATAATTTGAACGCCTGGTTCATATTGTTCTGTGGGGTGTCCTTCCTTATCAAGACCTACGGGGTTTGTTTCAACGCCAATGACTTCGTTTTTATCATTGAATAAACATTGAGCTACGGCGAAACCCGGATAAATTTCAACACCCAATGCTTCAGCCTGAACAGCAAGCCATCGACAAAAATTGGCCAGACTTATAACGTAATTTCCATGATTTTTCATTTGAGGCGGAGTAGGAAGGCGAAAAAAATTTCTTTCCGTCAAGAATATAAAAGAGTCGTCAGTGACAGGGGTTGAAAGAGGAGCCCCTCGCTCTTTCCAATCAGGAAAAAGTTCTTCAAGAGCACGAGGTTCAAAAACATTACCTGAGAGGATATGGGCTCCGACTTCAGCGCCTTTTTCTAAAACACAAACTTTTAAATCTTTGCCTGTTTTCTGACAAAGCTGTTTAAGTCGTATGGCTGCCGTTAATCCTGCAGGTCCTGCACCAACAATAACAACATCAAAAGATAACGTCTCTGACATATGATGTCCTCTCACCTGCTTTTTTATTTTCTAAAATTATAATATGAAATTATTCATAAAGACTATGGAATTCATTCGCTCTGAGAGGAAGGAGTGATAACTTCTTCTGTGAAAAAGAATAATAAAAAAGCAAAAAAGAAATACCCTATTAAAAATAAAGTAGGGACAAACATTTCTTTTATGGTTAAAGAAGATTTATCTGGCTTTTTTTGTGTTAAAGCAAAAAAAGTTTTAAAGATAGGAACAGGAAAATATTTTTCCAGATCAACTAAAAGCGTATTTCTAATTTCAAGAGACTTTTTAATTGTCCAGAGATAACTGAACCATGACAAACACAAAAACATTCCTATCACAATGATTGTCCACAGTAGGAAAGATTTGCGCTCCATAGAAATAGTTTGAGTATCTCTCATATAGGCTAAAGCAGAAGTGGCAATACCATTCACTGTTATCCAGAAATTATTCGAATTCTCTCTTGTCTCGTTAGTTTTTCCAATAGAGTCTGCAAGTATTTTATATTGTTCAAAAGCAATATTCTTTTCAGTTTCGTTTCTAAATTGCATAGAAGAAGTGTCATTAAGAGTAAACATCACTAACGCCCTTTCAAAAACACATGAAAAAACGCTTACTTTTTACAAACTAAAGTCAACGCTTGATCGAGGCATTTCTTTATCTTGAGAGGAGTATTAGAACAAACGCTTCCCTTATTTTGAAATTGATCGAACTATCAAACTATTTTTAACAGTATGAACTCCCTGCGTTTTTCTAGCGAGTTGCTCAGCCTTGATTGCTTGTTGTGAGGTTTCTACAAAACCACTTAGCTGGACAGCGCCTTGAAAAGTTTCTACGTGAATTTGAAAGGGCGCCAACACGGAATCATTGAGAATAGCTGTTTTAACCTTGGCTGTAACTCCTGTATCATCTACATATTCGCCAAGAGTCTCTCGATCGGAAACTACAGAGCAATTTGTAAGCATACTTATTCCTAAAAATACAACCATAGAACGTATATTTTGATACATCTCTTCCTCTTTTTTTAAGTTATCAAACCACTTGGAATCATTGTGACATAGAACAGGTAAATGTCTAAAGTAGAAATTTTCTCTTAAATTAAACATTAATAATGTTATTGGGGGCTTTTTTACACAAAAAAAGTTTGGGATTTTCCTTAGATGTTTAAGGGTTTTTTTAATATTTTATCAATCAACTGATCTCTATTGTTCTTTTGGAATCATAAAATAGAACGTTGCCCCTTTAGTTAGCTCTGATCTCACCCAAATTTTCCCCTTATGGCTTTCAATAATTTTCTTGCATTGAGAAAGACCAAGCCCCGATCCTTCATATTCTGATTTATTATGAAGCCTCTCAAAAGGTTCGAAAATAGTCTTAAAGTATTGTGGTTCAATACCAATACCATTGTCTTCCAGAGATATAATCCAGGCGTTTTTTAACTCACGAGCTCTAATATGAATAACAGGATTTTTGGTTTTATTATATTTAATCGAATTACTTATAAGATTTTGAATGAGCTGATTGAGTAGAACCTCGTCACCATAGATCACAGGTAATTTATCATACGATACGACAATTTTTTTTTCTTCAATTTCCTTATAAAGGACTGTCATAATATTGGTTATGATTTCTTCCAGTGACAAGTGTTTAAAATTTAATGAAGCTCCGTCCATTTCAGCATCAAACAATAAGTCTTTTATTAAATTATTAAGATAAATAGCACTTGCTTTTATATATTTGGTATATTCTAGAGTTTCTCCTTTTTTTTCTACTTTCTCTTCAATAAGCTCTATATAGCTGTAGATAGTCCGAATTGGCTCCCTCATATCGTGTGCACAAATGTGAGCAAATCTTTTAAGTGCGCTATTGCAACGTTTTAATTCGCCAATCATCTCTTTCATCTTATTTTCAGTATTCTTACGATCTGTCAGATGTTCGATAAACATAAACATCCCCCCGATCTTGTTGTTTATATACCATGGCGCAATTTCCCATTTTAGCCATTCTTTATGCCCATCCCTACAGCAGAAAACATCTTCGTCACATTTCAAATGTTCCCCCTTGAGGCACCGTTGATGAAGTATCTTCCATTTAAGGGGAATATCTTGAATAACATCATAATGTAATTGGCCAATAATATCTTTTCGTTTGGAAACTTTTGTTTCTGTATACCATTGATCGCTTACGGCAAGATAACGCATATCTATATCAAACATTGCTACAGCAGCAGGAAGCATTTTTATAAGTTGATGAATAAGTGTCTGAAATTGATTCTCTTGCTCTTGATCAATAACAAGATTCGTTGATAAACTCTCGACTGATATTTTCGCCATTTTAACCCCTTTCCAACCAATCTTTCAAATTTATAACTTTTGAATATGTCGTCGCGTATCACTTTGGTAATCTGGCAATCTCAAGTATATAGTATTAAGGTTTTCAGCCAGGTGATCAAAAAATATCTTTAGGATCTTTGGATTTTTCAGGAAATCTTACCCTTTGAAATATGTTAAGCTATCTTTCCAGAATGTAATAATTTAATTTCACCTCATATTTAAAGACTTTACTGTTTTCTTTTGGCAATAGATTTTTGTATCTTTTTTGCTGAAATATTCTTAGTCTGGGTTCACCTAATTAAGTTTTAAAATAGCAAAATAAGATGAATTTTAAAAATACAGTGAGGATAGAATAATGATAAAAGATCCGAAAATGCTGGGAGGCGAACCTGATCCGATAGATGTTCATTTAGGGAAAAAATTGCGGGATTTTAGAACACGGCTTGGATGGACATTGACAAACCTTGCCGAGCGCGCAGAGGTTTCTCACCAGCAAATCCACAAATATGAGGGAGGGCAAGCAAAAATTTCTGCAAGTATGCTCTATAATTTTTCTCTGATTTTTTCAACAACCTTCAACGCTTTTTTTGAAGGATACACGCCTAAAAAAACTGATCTTAATCCTTCTGCTCAAAATGATACAATTTCTCTTAAAGCAAGGGAAAAAATCAACTTGTTATTAGTTGAAGATAGTTCAGCAGATGAATTTTTAATAAGAAAGATTCTAGAAACTTGTCCTTATGATTTTGAAATTTATTGTATTCACAGTGGAGATGAAGCAATTCATTACTTTAAAAAATATCCAGGAACTACATCTTTTACAAAACCTGATATTGTTTTGCTAGATCTTAACCTTCCGAAAGTGAATGGTTTTTCAGTACTTCGTGCCATTAAGCAAGACCGTAACATTCAAGATATTCCAGTACTTGTTCTGACAAACAGTTTAAGTAAAAAAGATATGGTCATGGCCTATAAAAATTTCGCGAGCGGTTACATCAGTAAGTCTTTTGATTCGAATACATTTAGAAGAAATTTACAAACAGCCCTGACGTATTGGATTGATGCGGTCATACTTCCTGAATCTTCTGTATAAATGAATGATGAATCTTATTGAGATGAATAGCTTTTGATTTTTGTTCATTATTTTCAAACAACTCAAGTCATGTAGGAAAAATTTATTCTTTACAATACAACTTTTTTCTAAAAATCAGCTTTTGGAAGGATTTTCCTCACTTTTCGCTGGAAGATTTATTTCCTCTTTTGGGCATTGGCTGAAATCAGTACTCAAATCAATATGAGTAGCGCCCATAATCGTTGAAATCCAACCCTTAAGTTCGTCCCGCGCGGCGTCAGGATCTTTCTTTTGAGCGATCTCTTTTCGATCCAACAGAAAACGCATCCCCACTTTGGCAGAAGGTCCCTTGGGAAGAGGCACACCCTCATCAGAAACCTTAAAAGCCTCATTACGATAACGTGTATCAAGGTGATGACTATCTCTGCCAGATTTAAGATTATAAACAACCGCCTTGGTTGCTGATGGTTGGGGACGAAGAGATCTGGGAGAGGGAACGCCTTCAGGCTTTATACGGATAATTCCCCCATCAGGATGGGCATAAATGTCCATAGGAACAACTTGTGGGTCTTTGGGATTGGTTGTTTTTGTTCCATCTCTGAGCCAGAACTTGCGTCCCTTATCATTGCTATAGGCTGAAAGAGGGACACGCTCATGATGAAAGCCTGCGTCAATCAATATTTTGTATATTTCATCAGGCTTTTTCCCTGAGAGTTTGATATTGCGAACAGATTGTCCTCTTTTTCCCTCAAGAAAATCCTTTATAGCGTCCCGAAGATAAGATTTTTTAGTCAAGAAATCCCGATTCCAAACACTTTCGGGAGAAGTATAGGGTTTTTGTAGCGCTATTTGGGCTTGTTCAACCCCTTTTTTATAAGCGTCAGAATTTTCGTGCGTACGAGGCTGAGACAGGCAAGACGGCTTTTCATGCCCCAAATAGGTATTATTGGAAGATGAAGGTGGTTTAGTCTCTGCCAATGCGTGCCAATATTGACTCAATAAAATAAAGGCGGCGAGAAAAGAAGGGAATTTCTTCAAATGATTGACTCCTTTTAAAGCGGCTATGTGATCATATTTGAGAAAATTTTTCCACGATTATTTTTACATGGGTTAATTTTCTTCCTGAATGTGATAACATACGTCCAACATATAAAAAAGGAAATTATCGTTGCGGGATTTTTTTCACAAAAATATTATTTTCGTTGTTTTTTTTGTGGCGTTTTCCTTTTCTCTGACCGTTTTTGGCAGTGCGAGAATCGGTGCTGAAAAACGAGACTCTCTCAGTGTTAACAGTTCCGTGATTCTTGAAGGAACAGAGGTAAAAAATAGTACTCATGTAGAGGGGATGCTCATAGGGAAAAAAGCGGCGTTAAATATTGTGACAGTAGATGGAAGCGCTCAATTCAAAAACTCCCGCATCACAGGAAAGACAACAGTTAATGGAGCTTTCCGGTTTGGTGAAGGTGAAACAGGAGAACTTGTTGTCAATGGTGGCGCAGAAATTGTAGGAGCCATCATTCGTGGCACTTCTTCAATTGATGGAGCTCTTTCTTCCACAAAGACCACATTTTTTGAGGCACTGAATGTTAACGGTGTTGGCAAACTTATTCAATCCCATGTGAAGGGAAAACTGACACTGGATGGCTCCCTGTTTGCGCAATCATCAATTTTTGAACAAGAAATTCTGATAGGAACTAACCAGGCCACTTTTGTGGATTGCAAACTTGCCGGGATTATCATACGTAAGGGAGGACGGGATCGTTATCCCCAACAGCTTATCTTAAAAGGTAATACGATTGTTTCAGGAGATATTCTTTTTGAAGCTCCAGGTCTTCTTATTCTTATAGGAGAACAGGTCAGCATTCAGGGAAAAGTCAAGAATGCAAAAACAATCACTAAAACAGACTAATATATTAAAAATAAAGGTAACTAATCATTTTGGAGAAAGATAAAATGAATAAGAAGTTTTTCCTGATTTTGTTTTTATGTTCTTTTATAACCCCTCTAAAGGCGGAAGATTTTTATGATGGCACCGTAGGGCCTTCTGCAGTAGAAGAGGAAGATTTTCCAAAAAGCTCTTCTGATCGCGATCCTGCGCCTCTTGTGGAGAATAAAGATATCTCTGATGATCAGGAAGAAGATCGTCTATCGCAATTGGAAAACCAGGTACGTGATTTACGCGGCAAATTGGAAGAATTGCGACATGAGGTTAAAATGATTTCTCAGCAGGTGCCTGACTCTTCAAATGAAGAGGTCAAACCAAAGAGCCTTGATCATGAAAAAGGTAAAAAACATTCTCAGACGCCTATGGATTCTTCTTCTAAGGATTCCGCGGATGAAGGGTCTACACTGAAAGCAGGACCAGCTCTGCAGCGATATGAAGAGGCCCAAGAATTCCTTGCTCAGCAAGCATATCCTGAAGCTGAGCGGGCGCTTAAGGATATCATTCATCATTATCCATCCGATCCCCTTGTGGTCAATGCCCAGTATTGGCTGGGTGAGACCTATTATGTCCAAAAAGATTATGCGCGCGCAGCCGTCTCTTTTGGGGATGCCTATAAAGCCTATCGAAAACTTGACAAATCGAATGATGCAAAGGACAAGGAAGCGCGTAAAATAAGCTTTGCAAAAGCTCCTGAGGCGCTTGTAAAACTGAGTCTTTCTTTAAAAGCGCTTGGTAAAACTGATCAAGCCTGTACCACTCTTGATCAGTTGCGCTCAGAGTTTCCCCGTCTTCCCCAAAACGTGAAAAAAATTGCAGAAATGATTGAAAAGCAATGTAAAAAAGTAGGAGAGGACTAGTTTTTGGAACTTCAGGAAGCATTTAATCAAGCCCTTGAAGAACTGGGTCCTTTTGAAGATAAGCCACATTTAGCCATTGCCACTTCGGGGGGAAGCGATAGTTTATGCCTTGTGTTCTTAGCCTGGCATTGGGTGCGTCAGCGTGAAGGAACTTTGACCTCTCTTATTGTCGATCATGGACTTCGACCAGATTCAGAAGCTGAGGCCGTCCAAACCCGCGATCTTTTGTCCGCGCATCAAATTCCTGCAGTTATTTTGAAATGGACAGGAGAAAAACCTGCGCGTCGAATTCAGGAACGTGCGCGTGAGGCACGATATGGGCTTTTGTTGAAATGGTGCCATAATCATCAGACACTCCATCTCCTTTTGGGACATCACCAGGACGATCAACGGGAAACTTTTCAGCTGCGCCAAGCAAAGAAAAGCGGAGCTTTGGGGCTTTCAGGGATGTCTGCTCTTTCAGAGACTCCGTCGGTGCGCATTTTGAGACCTTTACTTCAATTCTCCAAATCTTGTTTGCGAGAATATCTGACATCTCGGAATATTCCTTTTGTTGAGGATCCCAGCAACGTAAATCTCAAATATTCCCGTACAGTGCTAAGAAAGGAGAGCTTGACTTTCTCTGAGCAAGCGCAACTGATAGCAGTGAGTTATGATTATGGCATTTGTCGTATTCAGGAAGAAAAAGAAACCAATCAAATTGTAAGTCAATGTGTGGAAATATTTCCCCAAGGATATGGTTTATTGAAAAAAGAACATTATCAACAGTTATCAGAAAAACAACAACTGAATGTTTTACAGCGTTGCTTTATGACTTTTGGTGTCGGGCATTACCCGCCACGACGAGATAGCCTCAAAAAAATAAGGAAAAATCCAGAAATCACACGTACTTTGCATGGTTGCCTGATTTTTAACTATCAGCATTGGATCGCCTTTGTCAGAGAGCCTGAGAAAATAAAAAAAATATCGTTAACTGGAAACGCAAAAAATTATCGCTGGGATGACCGCTTTAATTTTTCTTTTTTACCAGAAATGTACGAAAATTTTTCTGAACTATCTTTGGCACCACTGGAAGAAGAGGGATGGAAACACATCAACAAAACCCCGGAAGGAGAAATTCTGAAAACCCTTCCCCATCCTGTGCGTTTGGGACTTCCTGTTTTATGGGAAAGATCTCGATTCCTACAGCTGTTTGTGCCAATTTCTTCTAAATTTACAAAAAAAAAGAATGTGCTATTCATTTTGCACCGCGTTATCCTCTGACTCGTTTTACGTTCACGATTGTTTAATGAAGATAACTTATACTACGATCATAAACGCATTAAGAGTCTCTTCACCAGGGAAGCGGCATGAAGGAGTTAACCCTTGAATAATTTTAATCGAAATATCGTCCTTTGGGTCATTGCAGGACTTTTCCTTATGGTTCTCTACAATATGTTCCAGGGTGGCAGAGAGCACCTTAATCATCGTGCTATGATTTTTTCTACGTTTCTGGATGATGTGGAAAAAGGAGTTGTCAAGTCTGTTGATATCAAGGGAAATTTTATCCAGGGTTATTTAAATGACGGCACTCAATTTACAACAGTGACGCCGAATTATCCAAATTTGATTGAAAAACTCCACGATAAAAATGTGCAGATTTCTGTAGATTCGGCAGAAGAAGGTTCATCTACTTTCTTTCAAATTTTTATTTCCTGGTTTCCGATGCTTTTATTGATTGGTGTCTGGATTTTCTTTTTACGTCAAATGCAATCAGGTAATAATCGGGCAATGGGCTTTGGAAAATCCAGAGCGCGCCTGCTGAACGAAAAATCCGGACGCGTTATGTTCACCGATGTAGCTGGTTGTGATGAAGCCAAGGAAGAAGTAGTTGAAATCGTCGAGTATCTTAAAGACCCGCAGAAATTTCAAAAATTGGGCGGCAAGATCCCCAAAGGTGTCTTGCTTGTGGGTTCTCCTGGAACAGGTAAAACGCTTTTAGCGCGCGCCATTGCAGGAGAAGCAAATGTTCCGTTTTTTACGATCTCTGGTTCAGATTTCGTTGAAATGTTTGTAGGTGTGGGCGCAAGCCGTGTGCGTGATTTGTTTGAGCAGGGAAAAAAGAATGCTCCTTGTATTATCTTTATTGATGAAATTGATGCTGTGGGGCGTCATCGCGGCGCTGGTCTTGGCGGCGGTAATGACGAACGCGAGCAAACGCTTAACCAGCTGTTGGTGGAAATGGATGGTTTTGAGACCAATGAAGGCGTCATTCTGATTGCTGCCACAAATCGTCCGGACGTTTTGGATCCTGCGCTGATGCGTCCGGGTCGCTTTGATCGTCAAGTTGTTGTTTCCCTTCCTGATATTAAGGGACGAGAAGCGATTCTCAAGGTTCATATGGCCAAAGTTCCTCTTGCCGGTGATGTTGACGCCAAGGTGATTGCGCAAGGAACACCTGGATTTTCGGGAGCTGACCTTGCCAATCTTGTTAACGAAGCGGCTCTTTTGGCGGCCCGTCACAACCAGCGTGTGGTCATGATGCGTGATTTTGAAGAAGCTAAAGATAAAGTGATGATGGGGCCAGAACGCCGCTCCATGGTCATGAGTGATGAAGAGAAAACCCTGACCGCTTATCATGAGGCAGGGCATGCTGTGGTTGCTTTTTATACACCCGCTTCAGACCCTATTCATAAAGCAACGATTATTCCTCGCGGACGAGCTTTGGGGATGGTGGTCAGATTGCCGGAAAATGACCGTGTATCCCTGTCGCGTGCCAGACTTTACGCTGACCTGGCCGTTGCAATGGGGGGGCGACTTTCCGAAGAAATTATTTTTGGGACTGAGAAGGTTACAACCGGCGCTTCTTCCGATATTCGCCATGCAACAGATATGGCGCGCCGTATGGTTACGGAATGGGGAATGAGTGATAAATTAGGACCTCTTGCCTATAATGAACCCCAACAGGAAGTATTTCTGGGGCATGCGGTGACACAACACAAGAATGTGTCTGATGAAACCGCAACCCTGATTGATAAGGAAATTCGCAAGATTATTGACGATGCATATGGTCGTGCAAGGAAAATCTTGACAGATCACCTTGATCATTTACATCTATTGGCTAAATCATTGCTGGAGTTTGAAACCCTGTCGGGCGAAGAAATTGATGATCTTTTAAAAACAGGAAAGTTTGTGCGTCATGAGGATATGACAACAAAGGCCAAGAGTACGCGCGGTTCAACTCCTCGCCGAAAAAGTCCCAAATTGACCCCCGAGCCCCAAGCATAGTATACCCTTCGCCTTTCAAAATCCGGGGTCGTTGGACTTCGGAATTCGTCCTGCTCACGTACTTTTATGTACGCTGCGCGAGACTTACCACTCGTCCATCTACCCAGTGAAATCTTTTGGGTATAGTACGCGTGTTTCAAAACACAAGGCTGCTCCTCTTGTCTGTGCTTTTCAGAATTTCCTTTGTCCACAACATAACCTTTTTGATAGCTTTTCCTTATTAAAAGGCTTATACCACTCTGGTCACAAACAAGTAACTAAAATAGAGGATAGCGAATAAGATGCGGATAGGAGTTCCCAAAGAAATTAAGTCCCATGAATATCGGGTAGGTCTGGTTCCTGGAAGTGTTCGTGAAATTATTCATCATGGTCATGAGGTGGTCATAGAAACTGGAGCAGGGGCTTATTGTGGTTTTAAGGATGAGACTTATCGTGCGCTGGGAGCAAAAATTGTTTTTAGCGCTGAAGAAGTTTTCGATCAGGCCGAGATGATCGTCAAAGTTAAAGAGCCTCAACCTTCCGAAACAGCTATGCTTAGGGAAGAGCAAATTCTTTTTACCTATCTTCATTTAGCACCCGATCCCGTACAAACAGCAGGTCTTGTCCAGTCAAAATGCATCGCTATTGCGTATGAAACGGTGACAGAAACTCAGGGAGGGTTACCTCTCTTGCGTCCCATGAGTGAAGTTGCGGGCCGTATGTCGATTCAGGTAGGTGCCCATGCCCTTGAAAAATGTTCTGGTGGTTCAGGTGTTCTTCTGGGAGGTGTTCCGGGCGTTGAGGCAGCGCGTGTTGTAATCCTGGGCGGTGGCGTGGTCGGCGCTAATGCGGCGCGGATGGCGGTCGGGCTTGAATCAAGAGTGACGATCATTGATAAATCCCTGCTACGTCTTGAACAATTGGATAGAGAATTTGGACCCCGCCTCAATACAGTTTACGCGACGATGGAATCGATCGAACATTACGTTACCCATGCTGATCTTGTGATTGGTGCGGTATTAGTGCCGGGTGCTACTTCTCCGCGTCTGGTAACAGCTGAAATGATTCGATCCATGCGTCCTGGTTCTGTCCTTGTGGATGTTGCTATTGATCAGGGGGGGTGTTTTGAGACAAGCAAACCAACAACACATAATAGTCCCACCTATGTTATAGATGAAATTGTTCATTATTGTGTGGCCAATATGCCCAGTGGTGTTGCCAGAACCTCAACTCTGGCCTTGAATAATGCAACCTTGCCCTTTGTGTTGGAGATTGCAAATAAAGGATACCGTCAGGCTTTGCTGGAGAATATTCATTTGCTGAATGGTCTTAATGTGTGTTTTGGCGAAGTCACATGCGAGCCTGTGGCGAAAAATCTAGGATATCATTTTACAGCACCCCAGCATTTGTTGAATCTTTAGAGCGAACGGTTTTTCCCCTCTCTCAGGATTTCTGCTCCATAAAATCCGTCGGTCTGATGGGTTAGGGGAGACAGGCGTGTTTCTTTTGCAAGATGAAAATCGGGATGGTCATCAAGGAAGTCTTTCACTTGTTCTTCATTTTCTTTTTTCAAGAGAGAACATGTGCCATAAATCAAGCGTCCTTCTTCCTGAACGTAGAGTGACGCTTTTTTCAAGAGATTTTTCTGGTTTTCAAGTATCTTTTGAAAATCTTCGAGCGTCAGACGCGCCCGCAAATCAGGAGAACGACGCCATGTCCCCATCCCTGAACAAGGTGCGTCAATCACCACTAAATCAAATGTTTGTTCTTCTTGCATTGAAAGAGGCCATTCCTTGAGGATTGTATTGATGACTCCAGCACGTTGCAGGCGTTGAGCTGTTCGCTTTAAGCGGTGTGCTTCAATATCTGTTGCGATAATTTGCCCTTTGTTTTTCATCATTGCGGCCAAAGCAAGCGTTTTTCCTCCTGCTCCGGCACATAAATCCAGAACTTTTTGCCCTGGTTTTGCATCACAAAATAACGCCAGCATTTGAGAGCCTTCGTCTTGCATTTCAACAAATCCTTCCTTGAAAAGAGGTAATGTTGCAAGATTAGTTCGCTTTCCCAGTCGAATTCCCCAGGGAGAATAAGGCGTTTCAATAGCTTCAAGGGAAAGTTTTTTCAACTCTTTCAAAACTTTCTCCCGCGTAGTTTTCAAAGTGTTTACCCTTAAATCAGGGAGAGCTTCCTGGTTAAGTGCTTTAGCTTGTGCTAAAAACTCTGTATCATAGCTTCGTATGAATTCTTTCCACATAAATTCCGGAACGTTGGCATAGGCCCATTCAGGAAGCGTCAACGCTTCAGTCTCTTCCTTTTCTGCAGAACTTAAAGGAGAAAGACTGTAAATATCTTCGTTGAAATGTGTGTGAAAGTCTTCAGGTGTCCAACTCTCAATGCGCTTTAAATAGGCGATTAAAAGGGCTCTGGGGTTGTTGGCTCCTACCTCTCTTTTGAGTGTTTCCCAATACCGAAAAAAATTAAAAGTATGATGAATAATATAACGACGATCTTTGGAACCTGCATAACGCCGCCGTGTGAAATACTCTTGAATCACGCCATCAAGAGGTTTTTGAGACTTGAAAAAATAATCCAGTATTTCATACATTGCGCCAATGCGCGCGCCAGTTTTCATTGCTTAAAGCCAAAGGCAAGGACATACATTTCGGAAGACTCTTTTCGGCTTGCCAAAGGCTTAACATGTTTGATCTGGCGAAAATGACGCTTAAGCTTCAGTAATAAGTCCTGATTCGTTCCACCCTGAAATACCTTGGCAACAAATGTGCCGCCCGGCACCAGAACATCTTTGGCAAAATAAAAAGCTGCTTCTGCCAGAGCGACAGTTCTGAGATGGTCTGTTTGGGAATGTCCAATTGTAGAAGATGCCATATCGCTCAAGACCACCTGGACGGGTATTTTCATTATGGCTTTAAGTTGATTCTGGGTTTGAGATTCTAAAAAATTTCCCTGGATAAGAGATGCTCCGGCAATAGGTTCAATCTCAAGTAGATCAATCCCGATAACACATCCTTCTATACCTTGTGAGTCAACGCGTTGTACAGCAACCTGAGTCCACCCGCCTGGTGCCGCTCCCAAATCAACAATACGGGCGCCTTTTTTCAAAAAGTGAAATTTATCATCAAGCTGAATAAGCTTGAATGCTGCACGTGAACGAAGTCCTTGCGCTTGGGCTTGTTGCACGTAGGGATCATTCAACTGGCGTGCCAGCCATCGTTGTGACCCTGTAGAGAGTTTGCGTGCATTTTTCAAACGGACAGTGACTGCACGTTGCATCTTGAATATATTCTTTTTCATCGTGATTTAAGCTGCAACCTCTAGTCTTTCGTACGGCTCGTAAACAAGAGGAGAATCCTTGCCAAAAGCTATATCTGTTGCGATCCCTTCCCGCACACCGCGATCTGCAACTTTCATAACGCCAACAGGCCATATATTGCAAAGTCCTTCCAGAATAGCAAGACCACCCAAAACCAGTTCTGCGCGCCCTATGCCTATACAGCGATTATAATTTCTTTCCTGCGTTGACATCATTTGAACTATTTTAATGACTTTATAAATATCCGGATATTTAAACATCATCCCATCAATTTTTGTGCGTTCGTAACGCTTTAAGCCCTGGTGAAGAGCCAGTGCTGTGGTTGCTGTACCTGAAGTTCCCAGAATTTGTACCTGATTCTCCAGAATATATTGGCGTATATTATTGCGTTCTGTAAAATTCTCCAGCAAATTACAAGTGTTTTCTCGAACCAGGCGATAATCATTTGCCTGATCTGTATAATAATCTTCTGCAATTGTGACGACACCAAAAGGCAGAGAGACCCAATCCAATACTTCAGGAGCGCAACCCGTTTTCTGGAGGATCCAGGTAATTTCCGTGCTTCCTCCCCCAATATCAAAAACAAGTCCATAAGGATGGGAAGAGTCTAAAAGTCCAGCACATCCCTTTAAGGCAAACTTTGCTTCCTGTTCCTGGGAAATAATTTCCAGCGAAATACCAGTATTTTTTCTGATATGTTTTAGGAAATCATCCTTATTCTGGGCCCGTCGTACAGCTTCTGTGGCCACAGCACGCATTGCGATGGGTGCATGTTGTTGAATTCTGTTTGCACACTGCACCAAGGCCTGTGTTGTTCGCGCTATTGCCTCCTCAGAAAGAAGGTTCGAGCGCGAGATCCCCTCTCCCAGACGCGTGAAACGGGAAAATACCTCGATGGTTTCCAGACAATGTTCCCATCGGCTGACAACAAGAAGACGGCACGTATAGCTTCCTAAATCGATGACCGCATAGGGCCCACGTCCTGTTGAATCAGGGCGGGAAAAACTGTCGTGCTCTTTGTTGTGCGCAGAAACCATCGGTTAAAATAAAACTCTTTTAAAAAAATCTCCTCTTATTATTTAACTCTTTTTTGAAAAAAATTCAATTACAAGATTATTAATATAGTTCCACAGTACTAGAATTAATTATTTGGATGTATTCAATTAAATGATGAATAGAATAGATTATATTATTTATATCATTACAATTCGGGACTATACACCTAGAACCTCCTCAGGAATGGTTGGGTTCTGGAAAGACTAAAAAGTTAGGCAGCTATACCCGCCTTTCAAAATCTGAAGTCGTTGGACTTCGAGATTTCCTTTCTGAAATCCCGTCCTGCTCACATATAGCTAACAACATATAAAACGGTCATATTTTATTATCCTGAAATAATTGCTCGATAGAACACCTTTTTTTGCGTCTAATTGCTTTTGCTTGTGCCCATTTATGCTCGATGGGATTAAAGTCTGGAGAATAAGGAGGCAGATACAGCACGATATGCCCTGCCTCAGCAATTGCTTTTTGCATCGCTTTTCCCTTATGAAAGGTGGCATTATCCAAAATAAGGACGCTTTTAGGAGGCAGTTTCGGAAGT
>BBVC01000057.1 GCA_001192655.1 Caedimonas varicaedens | reverse complement strand
AGCAAAACTCAAATTTTTCTTCTTTTTTACAGATAAAACACGAAGTCTAAAATCTAATGAATAGGTCATGGAATAATCCTCTTAAAAATTATCCATAATATAACCATTTTAAAGGTTTTTAGCTATACTTTCTTGTACGTTGCGCGGGGACTCACCATTTGTTCGTCTGCTCCCGCTTGAAATCCTTTACATTAATCGGATTTTTGTTAAGTTTCAGTATTTTCTCCGAAAAGATCAACAGAAGGCACTACTTCCTTCTGGTTTTTTTCATCCTTTCCTTTGGTCTGTTCGACAAGAGAAACGGATGCGGCTCATGGTCAAATCGCCCTCTCTATTCCCTTTATTTCCTCTTTTAGATCCTGAGCATTTACAATAGTCTTTGACTTGGGGCTTTCCTCGACTATTGGTGTTTCTTCTTTGACCTCAGTTGCTTTTGCAATCGACATCTCAAATCGTTAATTATCCTTTTTGGCATGAGCTAACTTTTCAGATTTTATCACAAATTGATCCATAAACATGGCAAATCCCCCATTCCCTAATACATTTGCGCTTGTGATAACCGGATCAAAAAGAATGTAAAGAGCTGTAATGAGTGACATCATTTCGGCATTAAACCCCAAGTAATTCTCAAGGATGGGCAACATGACAATGATACCCCCACCGGGTATGGCAGCTACTGAAAACTTGGCAAGGACGAAGTAAAATGTAAAAAGGAGATACGTTAAAAAAGAAGGCTCCGGCAGCTCAAAATTTTTTAAAATTGCATAAGCAAAAATGGGTATGGCAAAACAATCTCCGATAAGATGAATATTGACGGTTGCAGGAATAATTGAACGAACCAGGGGAGCATTTTTGACATTTTTTTCCACACCGATCATTGTCAGAGGCATAGCCGCGGCGCTTGACATTGTACTAAAGCCTGCCACCATACTGGGCATCATGTTCTTGAGCGCATTCAAAAAACGAGAGAAATTCATTTGATTCGCTATAAAATAGATAAGGGAAATATAGAAGAACTGGGCGGTGGCAATAGCCATAAAAATGACAGCGTATTCCTCAATCAGCGTGATTAAAATGCCTTCGGACTGAAGCTTTATGATAAATCCACCGACAAAGAGGGGAATAAGGACACCAAAATACTTAAGAAGGAAGCTGACACCTTTATTCAGAATCGAAGCTATTTTTTCCGCAGATTGAAATTTAAGGAAAGAGGCAGAAATACCCAAAACCAGTCCTGAAAACATCGCCAGACTATTAGGTATAATTTTGGGAAATTCCAAAACCCACAATGGTTTGAGGGTTTCTCTATTTTCAGGCATTGTAAGAGCTAAATCAAACTGATAAACTCATTCCCCAACATAATGGCTTAAAAATGTTGATAAAAAGTTTGAGCAACAAATGCCTATTAAAATAAGAAAAATGATTTTGGTTGCATGATAGGCCAGATTAACAGCTGCCTTAAAAAGCAATCCAAAAATAATAAAGGGAAGCAGAAATATAATCAGGGATTTAATAGACAGGCTCACCCCGTATAAAAAGGATTGAAGGGGATAGGGAATAAACCCTTGAATAGAAATAATAAGGACGATAAGCCCTATCAAAATAAGTGGCATATGTCGAAACATAATCAATCTCTCTTTTTTTGCAGATCATTAAAAAATGGAAAAATTAAAAATAAGGAATAAGAAAATTACCGGCTTTTGCCGATTGTCAATGTAAGGGAATGAGCTTTGATTGTATGGAATCGCAATTTAATTTCAGCAATCTATTTTCTGGTTATGATTACGCTACGCAGAATAAATGATCCTTACCCTTATTGTCAAGGATAAGTGTGGAAAGGAACATGTTGATCTTAAATCTCTTCTCAAAGGAATTATTTAATGCATCTATTTACATATCTCATTTTTCTAAAGTATTTCCCTATTTTTAATAAAAATTAAATATTTTATTCCTATAATGAAAGAAGAAAACATAAGGAGAATCTAAAATGTTGAACATTAAAAATATTTTACTAACAATTACTGCCATTTCTATTATTGCCACGCCTGCTGAAAGTTTCAGTTTAAATTTTTTGAAAAGAGGTTTTAAACATTGTACGGGCGTTTGTGATAACGTTAATGTTTGCAAGGATAAAGATAAGCTTGAATGGTGTATTTTGAATTGCTCTCATAAAATGGATTCAAGGAAATTATGTACTGCCAAAACAAATGAAGAAGTCAGGGCTGATATAGAAAAAAATATAAATAAATTATCACCTAAAGAAAAAGAAATGTGGAAACAACTGCAAGAAGAAGAAATGAGTGTTCCTGCACCAACAGACGTACCACCTCCCCCAGAGCTTCCTAAAAAATAAAGCCTGAGTTAATTAAAACTTAAGAAAAGCGGTGAGAAACAGAAAATTTGCCGCTTTTCTTTTTCACAGTCCTGTTTTATTATAATGCTCTATAAAAGGGAGTGAATAGAGAATGAAATTAAAAAATGTTTTCTTTGTGTTGACGGCAATTTCTATTATAAGTACACCAGCTCAGAGTTTGAGTCTGAATTTCATAAAAAGGGGATTTAAGCATTGTAAGGGCGTTTGTGATAGCTCTGGCGTTTGTAACGATGGGGACAAGGTGCTCTGGTGTATTTTAAACTGTGATCATAAAGAAGGTATGCTCGGTTCGATGACAAAGCAGTGCGCTTCGTCTTCTCAATTTAGGGCAACGATCGTCGATTTAAGAAATAATATGTCTAAGCTATCCAAAAAAGAATCTCAAAAAGTTCAGACCTTTATAAATCAGCAAGAAAAAGTGATTTTTGGTGAAGCTTCTATGCCCCCACAAATGGCACCCCCTCCATTGTCTGGAAAGAAGACACCTCCTCCAGTAGCTTCTCGAGAGGGAAGGCGTGCGTTGACTCCACAAATGGCGCCCTCTCCATTGCTTGGGAAGAAGACACCTCCTCCTCCACCCTCCCGAGAGGGAAGGCCTCCGTTAAGTTCTCAAGATTGAGAATATTTGATGAGAGTCGGCGTGCTCAAAGAACATTAGTTTTTAAATTTCTTTGATTGATGAGATATTGAGTGTGCCGCTCTAAGTTATTCGAACGATAAGGTGCCAGCGTTAAGAAGGTAAGTTGTTTTCCCTAGGTTCCAGTGATTGTTAAGACAGCAGGCTAAATTTATCCTGTAATTACAATTCATCTTTTGAGATTGTATTGAGATCGTCAAAGATAATTCTAAAGAACCACCCCTCAAATCGATAAGAAGTTGGTGTTGATCGGAGTGAGAGGATTTGAACCTCCGTCCCTCGCCTCCCGAAGGCGATACTCTACCAGGCTGAGCTACACTCCGACAATAAAAAAGAAAATGACTCTTATACGACTAATAAAATCTTAATATACTTTATAGAGTGAGAACAGTCTTCAACCCATCTAGACAAGAGCCTTCATACCGATAGAATTCATCAAAGCGGCCAATGATATCCTTAAACACCAGATAATTCAGTGACGCGTCCGTCTGTTAGCGCCGGAGGTAAAATGATACAGATCATCGGTTGAATTTTGATACACCCACGCATTAACTCCTTTTCAAAGGAGTTTAGGAATAATGATTCAGTGGGAACAAACGATGGAAATAAAAATATTACGCCGACAAGGCAAGAGTCTAAGAAGGATCGCTCATGAGGTTGGTATGGCCGTGAATACAGTTCGTAAATATAGCTAACAACATATAAAACGGTCATATTTTATTATCCTGAAATAATTGCTCGATAGAACACC
>BBVC01000056.1 GCA_001192655.1 Caedimonas varicaedens | reverse complement strand
GAGGAAAGTCTTTTTTTTCGAGTGATCTGGTGCCTTTTTAAGGCACGGTAAATCCCACTGGGCGTTGCTTGAAAAAAAACAGCAAGCTCCCAAAGATAATAATCAGGATGACCGGACACCACTTCTTTAAGCTTCCCTTCGTCTATCTTGGAAGAACGATGCATCCGCAAATCCCCCGTCTCTGACTTAAGACGAAGCCAATTATAAATCGTCTGACGAGGAATCTTAAAAACCTCGCTCGCTTCTTTTTGACTGTGACCATCCTGAATGTAGGCCAGAACACGCTCGCGTAAATCTATACTGTATCCATAGCTCATAACCCTATAATAAATAGGACAAAATATAATATCAACCAGCTATAAAGGATGAATAAAATTCACATTTTTCTGAAACTCTGAAACACTCAACCCTGTCATCCCTTGAAAAACATGAGGACGTTTGGATAAATTGGAATAGGGCACTGACAAACAAATCCTCCATATTGCAAAGGCGAAAGCCAAAATTTATCTTAATTCCTTACTTCCTAGAAAATCTATTGTTTCGGAAAACAACGCGATAAATTGCGTAAAATAGGTATTCCTGAAAGAGCATTAGGTGAAAAAAGCCCTTTCCAGTGAGGAGAGAGAACAAATATGAGTCTTGGATCTTAACGGCCCGCCGCAGAGCCGGCACAAGGAGCTACCCTATTGAGTACATCGAGAAGACTGGATTGAATCCCGGCTCTGAAGTGCAAGCAAAGCCACTTACTACTGTTGTACATCTTAACGCTTCATCAAGAGTTGGATCTTTTGCAAAATTCTTCAATGTATCGTGAGACTATACACCTAGAAAATAAAGTAAAGAAAGCCTTATCTCATCCGCATACTTTTGAAGAAGTATCTTGCATCTTTTGCTTTTTCTGATACTGTACGACCCGTTATTTCTATAAATTGGGGCGTCGCCAAGTGGTAAGGCATCGGTTTTTGGTACCGACATTCGAGGGTTCGAATCCTTCCGCCCCAGCCAGACTTTTTCTGGTCATCATTTCTTCCAAAATGGTGTCCACATTTGTTTTCCCTAAGTCTATAACTTTTGTCTTACGATCTGCGTGTACAAGAGATGATCGTTTTATTTACCATGGCAATGCTTATAGCGTCTTCCTGAACCGCAAGGACAAGGAGCATTTCGGGAAACACTTTCATCTATTTTTCCCAAAGAAACGTCTACTCTTTCAAGGTCAGTTTTTTTTGCATGAGAACGAAGAGGCACTTTCCGTATGCTTTTAGCGGGTCTATTACGTGTTTTGGTTGCCGGTAGATCTTGCTTGACGGAATCAAGTCCAGGCTGCTCAAGACGTATATTCCTTTGCGCACCCTCTATATCTTCAATCGCAGCATTAAATATTTCTGAAGGAGACTCCTGATAGAGTTCAATGTAACAAAGAGCAGTCACAACTTGTTCTTTAATTTTTCCCAGCATTTCCTGGTAAAGACTAAAGGCTTCTTGTTTATACTCATTTAAAGGGTCACGCTGGGCATATGCTCGCAAATTAATGCCCTGGCGTACATAATCGAGCGCATGCAAATGATCTTTCCATATTTGATCGAGAACACGCAGAAGAATACTTTTTTCTGCCATACGCATTGAATCAGAACCATATTTATCTTCCTTAGTCTTCATCTTATCCTGAATGGCGGACTCAATACGCTGTCTGATTTCAGCTTCTGCTATTCCTTCTTCTTTCGACCATTCCTCAATGGGCAAATCGAGACCAAAAATACGCATACATTCTTCATGAAGTCCTTTGACTTCCCATTGATCGGGGTAAGCATCTTCGGGAATAAACCGCAACAAAGACGTATCTAAAACTTCTCTTTCCATTTCGCGCACTAATTCGCTGGCGTCTTCTATGATCATCAATTCTCGTCGTTGTTCATAAATCACCTTGCGCTGATCATTCATGACATCGTCATATTTAATGAGGTGTTTGCGAATATCATAGTTATGAGCTTCAACCTTTTGTTGGGCTCGTTCCAAAGCTTTATTGATCCAGGGATGGGTAATAGCTTCCCCGGGCTGAAGCCCTAATTTTTGCAGCATGCCATCAATACGATTTGAACCAAAAATACGCATGAGATCATCATCAAGAGAAAGAAAGAATTTTGATTTTCCGGGGTCTCCCTGTCGACCGGAACGACCACGTAATTGATTATCAATGCGCCGGCTTTCATGACGTTCTGTGCCAATCACAAAAAGACCACCCGCTGCTTTGACTTCTCTTTCTGCAGTAGCCATCTCTTCGCGAATTTTTTCCTCGATCCTTTGGTGTTCCGAAGGATCCGTTATATCCTTGAGTTCAAAGGCCAGACGGATATCGACATTACCACCTAACTTGATGTCTGTGCCTCGACCTGCCATATTGGTGGCAATTGTCACTGCACCCGGACTACCGGTCTGAGAAATAATCATGGCTTCTTGCTCATGATAACGGGCATTCAGCACCTGATGCGGAATGTTTTTCTTTTTAAGAAGCTCGGACAGATATTCAGACTTTTCAATGCTGACTGTTCCTACCAAAATAGGCTGGTTTTTTTCACGACATTCCTGAATTAATTTGATGATCGCTTCGTATTTTTCACCAGCCGTACGATAAACTTCATCATCGAGATCCTGTCGTGCCAGGGGAAGATTTGTCGGCACCTGAATGACTTCAAGCTTATAAATATCCCCAAGTTCGGCTGCTTCTGTTTTAGCCGTTCCTGTCATTCCTGAGAGTTTTGGATAGAGACGGAAGAGATTTTGAAATGTAATGGAAGCCAGCGTCTGGTTTTCCATTTGAATCGTGACATTTTCTTTTGCTTCCAGAGCCTGATGCAAGCCATCGGAATAGCGGCGGCCTTCCATCATTCGTCCAGTGAATTCATCAATAATGATGACCTTGTCGTCTTTCACCATATAATCCACATCCCGGGCAAAGAGCTGATGCGCTTTCAATGCCTGATTGATGTGGTGAACAAGAGAGATGTTATGAATATCGTAGAGTGAACCGCCTTGTATCAAATTTAATCGTGTAAGGATTTCTTCAACTGTTTGAGATCCCTGCTCAGTTAACGTAATGGAACGTGATTTTTCATCTTTTTCATAATCTTCTGGCGCAAGCTCTGGAATAATAAGGTTGACCTGCCTGTAAAGTTCGGATGAATCTTCCGCTGGTCCCGAAATAATCAGAGGAGTTCGCGCCTCGTCAATCAGGATACTGTCAACTTCATCGACAATCCCATAATTAAAGGGACGTTGCACCATCTGATCAACGCGGAATTTCATATTATCACGTAGATAATCAAATCCCAGCTCATTATTCGTGGCATGCGTAATATCGCAGTTGTAAGCTTCTTGACGTTCAGCATCATCCAGATCATGCAAAATGCATCCGACAGAAAGTCCCAGAAAACGGTAAACTGCCCCCATCCATTCCGAGTCGCGTCGCGCCAGATAATCGTTGACTGTGACCACATGAACGCCTTTTCTGGTCAGTGCGTTGAGGTAAGCCGGCAAAGTTGCGATAAGCGTCTTTCCTTCTCCTGTTCCCATCTCAATAGCGATACCCCGGTGAAGAAGAATACCCCCGATCATTTGAACATCAAAATGGCGCATGTTTAAAACACGCTTGGAAGCCTCACGTACTGTGGCAAATGCTTCCACCAACAAATCATCTAAAGTCTCTCCCTTTTCAAGGCGACCCCTGAACCAGGATGTTCTGGCGCGAAGCTCATCATCACTTAGCTTTTCAAGCTCGTTTTCCAGTTGAGCAATGGATGTCACTAACGGACGCAAGCGTTTGATATGCCGATCATTAGAAGAGCCAATGACTTTTTGTAGTAGGGTAGTAAACATTAAAACTATACTCCGCACATGTGTCAGAAAAATTCAAAAATTAAAGCAACTGTACGCTTATTTTATCTTGTAAAGCAAGAAAGCTGCAAAAGAAAACATATCAATAAAATTATTTTGTTGCTTTCGGCTGGATTATACGTACCATAATTCCAAAAATAATGAAATTAAATGGTAATATCCAATGGAAAGGAAAAAAATATGCTAAAAAAATTAATAGCTTCTACGGCTTTGGCTGCAGTGATGATCTATGCGTCACCATCTTTTGCCGCGACTGCCACTGATACGGTAGTTGCAAAAGTTAATGGCGAACCTGTTTACAAGGCAGATTTGGAAAAAATTGAGAAAACCCTACCTCCTGAGCTAGTGAAAAATGCAAGAGAAAAGGATAAGGAAAAGTTTTTTGCAGGACTGCGCGATCAGGCTATTGACATCAAATTACTGACGGATGCCGCTAAAAAAGCAAATCTTGAAAAAGATCCTGAGGTCCAGCAAGCCATAGCTCAAATGACAGACCAGGTTCTTTTGCAAGCTTATATCGGCAAACAACTTAATCCTCTTGTGAATGATAAGGCTATTAAGGCAAAGTATGACGAATTTATCAAGGCTTTCCCCAAAGATGAAATGGAGACAAAGGCGCGTCACATTATGGTGAAAGATGAGGCAGAGGCCAAGAAGATTATCCAGGATCTTAAGGGTGGTGCTGATTTTCAAAAATTAGCACGTGAAAAATCAATCGATAAATCAACAGCAAATGAAGGAGGAGAGTTGGGGTATATGCGTAAAAACGATATAGACCCAACATTCGGAGACGCTCTTTTTGCCTTGAAACCTGGTGCCTATAATGAGACACCTGTCAAGACTTCATTGGGTTGGCACGTTATCAAGGTTGAAGATCGCCGAAAAGTAAAGCCCCCTAAATTTGAAGAAATTAAGGATCAATTGGGTGCTGCTGTCTTTCAAGAGCAGTTCAAAAAATTAGTAGAACAACATCGTGATAAGGCAAGCATTGAACGTTTTAATGCAGACGGGAAACCAGCAGCAGTGGGTAAGGATGAAGCAGGCGTTGCTTCAGTCCCCGCAAGCACTGATGCAAAAAAATAAGTATGACTATAAATGTACTAAAATGATGGACAGGTTGCATTCATAGGTAATCTATGATAGGTTAACTCTGTTTTATCTTAAAAGGAGAGAAGTATGACATCTAATAAACTACTGGTGGCTGTTGCGTTTTTGGCATCATTCTCACTAGTTTCTTGTGGAGAGAAGAAAAAAGAAGAAAATAAAGCAACGGAAGCTGCCTCAGCTCCTGCTGCACCAGCTGAAGCTCCTGCTGCACCAGCTGAAGCTCCTGCTGCACCAGCTGAAGCTCCTGCTGCGCCAGCTGAAGCTCCTAAATAAAGAAAATAAGTTTTCTTAAATTAAAAAAGCCCCGTGAATGGGGCTTTTTTAATGTTATAGCTTAATTATGCGACGCGAATCATTTCTCTATGAAGAGAAAAGCTATTAAGTTGTGTGCACTTATCTAAAGATTGAATAGAAAAAGTGGTAACGTTCGTTTGTTAAAAAGGAGCGTTAACATGGATAAGTATTACATAAAATCAGACGATTGGAAAAAGATATATAAATTTTTGCAGTTCCAAAGTGGCATTCGCGTTAAGTCGGTCATTTGTTTGGTCTTCATAATTCCAACGTCTGTCGTCTGTTTAAAAGGTTGGAGCCTTTGATGGGCAAGACGCTTGCCATCAAGAAGGATCGAACGTTGACCTCTGAAGTGATTAGATGTGACAGAGCCACCGATTCAACGCCCTGTCAAAAGTCACAAGCGCAAGAAAATGAATTGTGTCATAAATGATGCTCTTTTTAGATCATCATTTATGATCTAAATTATAGGGGTATTATACTCTATACAAAAATACAAAAAAGTATTGAGAAAAATTCTAATTTCTAATACTATTAAAACCATGATGTTAGAAAATTATTCCTTCGAAAATGTCTCTATAGTAGCTTCTGACGTGCCTGAGCTATTCTTTTCTGTACGCGTCATCTGGCGCCTCCAGGCGCAACTTTAATTTTATATTCCCCTCTCTTTTCGTTTATTTTTCCAATTTTTTTTAAAAGGTTTTAAAATGTTAAATTTTGTTCGTATCTTATTGTTAATATTATGCAATTGTACACCTTTTCTCTTTGCGACAGAGGCAAGTGTTGTTGATAAAAAACAAGCAAAAATTGCGATTACTCAAATTATTAAACATCCTTCTCTTGATTTAATTGCTCAGGGTGTTATCGCAGAATTAAAAGAAAATGGTTATGATGAGGCAAACATTAGCCAGGATAATGCTCAGGGGGATATTCCTACGGCTGTCCAGATTGCACAAAAGATTGCTTCTGAAAGTCCTGACATTGTTATTGCTATTTCAACACCATCCGCTCAGACGATGCAAAAAGTTTTGCAAGGAACTAAAACTGCCCTTGTTTTTGGGGCTGTTACCGATCCATTGGGTGCAAAGCTTGTAAAAAATTTGGAGAAGCCGGAGGGATTCATTACGGGCACAGTTGATTTGCCTTCTCCTGAAGATCAGGTGAAACTTATGCAGGAAATGGTTCCATCACTTAAAACGGTGGGGCTTATTTATAATCCTTCAGAACCAAATTCTGTTTTTCAACTAAATCAGCTTAAAAAAGTTTTGGAGCAAAAGGGCTTGAAATTTGTTGAAGCACCTGCATCCAAAACATCTACTGTTCAGACAGCCGCGACATACCTTTCAGATAAGGTGGAAGCTATGTTTATTCCAAATGATAATACAGTGGCTTCTGCTCTTCAGTCACTTCTTAAGGTTGCAATGGAGGCAAGGATTCCTCTTTTTGCCAGTGATCCAGAAAGTGTCAAAGAAGGAGCGTTGGCAGGCCTTGCCAATGATCAAGAAAAAGTGGGAAGAGAAACAGGTAAAATTGTCGTGCGCATTTTAAATGGAGAAGCTCCTGGTTCCATCTCAGTAGAAACCGTCAAAATTTCTAAAGTCTATATCAATAAGGAAACAAGAAAAAAGCTGGGACTCTAACGAGTTCCCCAGATAGGAGAAAAACTGCCTTGCAATGGCACAAAAAATGTCATTGCAAGGCTTGAAAGAGTTTTTTAGAAAAAAATTATAAAACTTGCAAAATAATACATAACTTTTATAAAGCTATCATGAGACTATACAATATCCAGGAAGACTCGTAAGATGAATGTTAAAAATTTAAAAGAGAAAATTCTTCATATTAACACATATACTGTGTAGTGAGATTTTTCGGTCATATCATGTGCTAATGACACTACTTTTTAAGGAGCTTGACAGTAGATGCAGATAGTTTTAGAACTGAGCAAGGAATTACATTTATATTGTATAAATAAAAATGGATTATAGAAACAGTCATGCATCAAAAAATTATGGTCTGATATATTCAGAGACGTATAAAAGTGGATATTTTAGTTTTCAATGGGAGCGGCTTGAAAAAAAAATATTAAAAGATATTTTTGATGAATTTCTTAGCAGAAACCCAGGTGCTTCATATCTTGATTTTGCATGTGGAACTGGAAGAATTCTTTCCTTTGCTGAAAATTCTTTCATTCATACAAGTGGTGTCGATATTTCTGAAGAAATGTTAGTTGTTGCAAAGGAGGTATGCAAAAAAAGTGACCTTATCAAGTTAGATCTGACAAGAGATTTTTTGGATAAAAAGTTTGATGTCATTACTTCATTTCGTTTCTTTTTGCATGCACAAGATGAGTTAAAAAATGAAGCATTAAGAGCGATAAAGTCACATCTTTCTCAAGATGGAATTTTAATCGCGAATATTCATGTGAATTCCAAAAGTCCGTTAGGTTGGGTCTATGTGCTAAGAAATTTTTTGTACCGAAGAGAAGCAGCAGTAGTTCTGAGTGCGAATAGGTTTTGCCAAATTTTGAAAGAGAATGGTTTTAGAGTTGAAAAAATAATTTATTACAGTTTTTTACCAAGAGTGGGTTGGCTATTCCCAGAGCTTTATAATAAATTTCTACAAAGCTTCGATACATTTATCAATAACGTAGGTTTTATTCCTAAAGGATGGGCCCAAAGTTATATAGTTGTGGCAACACCAATATCCAAATAGGAATTGTTAGATTTTATTTTCATGAATTTTAGAAGGTATATATAGTTTTGGATAGGCGGTGAGCTATCCAAGCAGTTTAATGGGCGCCAGCAATGGTCATTGATTGAGGGTTATTTTTCTCATGGAAAATATGAGAATATGTCAAAATATGCTAAGCGACAGTTGGTTAATGGGATTTTGTATGTCCCGAAAACAGGGTGTCAGTGGGG
>BBVC01000055.1 GCA_001192655.1 Caedimonas varicaedens | reverse complement strand
ACTTAGTTAATGGTCAGGCACTTTAAGAGAGGATATGTGGTCATTAAAGAGCGAAGCTCTTTTAAGTATTTTTCTAAAAGTGACGGCTCCTTTAATGATCTAATGAGTAAGTCCATTGCATTTCATGATTTAAAGCAGTCAACATTTATTTTTCCTCGCGTGAAGGACTCTAATCCAGAGGAAAGGTACATAGAATATGAAACGCTCACAAATATAGTAAATATAAGAGAAGTTTATATACGTTTTATGAAAGGAGACCTTTCTGAATGCGAAGCCAAAAAAATATTTTCAGATGTTGGAAAAGCATTGGCAGATATGCATAAACTTTTAAAACTTAAAAATAAAGATTTAATTCTGAAGAATGAAAAATTCAGCTCTTTGCTCAAAGGAAAAGAAATAAGTTTTGGAAAAAACTGCGCTTTTCTACATACTGACTATGGATTCTCTAATATATTCATAAATTTAGATCAAAAAATCTGTATAATCGATCCTTACGCAAACAATTACACATCAAGTAACATAGTCAATGCATGGGGTCCTGTTGAAATTGACATAGCAACCTTCTTGATGTGTCTGGAAGGGCTAATTCCCTTCAAATACTTACTTTATTTGTCTGGTAAGAAGATTGATATATTGAAAAAGGCATTTTTAGCGGGCTATTACTCAATAGTAGGCTATGAACAAGATCGTGAACATTTAAAAAAAGCGACAATGCTTTTTTTGGATGTTTACTTATATCATAGATATAAATCAAGAGTACTTGTAATGGCCATAAAGGTTTATATTTTTGTTATCAAAAAGGTTAAGTTTTCATCTTAAAAAAGGATAACAAAACATTATAGACCTTTTTAATTAATAACCGATTGATATAATGAGTTGTTTTTGTTAGATAAGGTTGAATATCTTACAGAGTGTAGATTTACGTCAACGGGTTGTTAATTTTGTGAGAGGCTGCGGACTCTCGTCGGTTTAAGATCAGTCCTTCGGTGTATTTTTGATTGGGTGAAGTAGTGTGATTTGAGGATTCGTAAGGTCACGCTTTGTCAGCGCAAGCTGGATTGGGAAGTCTTGAGATCTCACGTCAATGCCTATTCTGATGCTCTCTTACAGGGAGCGCGTTCAACGTTTTCAGGTTCACATTCATGCTGTTTGGTATGGCTTTGCAGCGGGCTGTTAAGATCCAAGACTCATATTTGTTCTCTCTCTCACTGGGAAGGGCTTTTTTCACCTAATGCTCTTTCAGGAACACCCGTTTTACGCAATTCATCGCGTTGTTTTCCGAAATATTCTTCGAAATTATATCGGCGCAAGTCACTGTTTTCCCAAAAAAGGTTATTAACAAGCGCTGAAAGTTCAGCATGGCTACCCTGAACCTGAGCGAATGCCTGATCCATTGATCTCTTTCCATTGATATTCGAGCAAGCCACCAATCCCTATAATCGGGAGGATAATAATAGTTCTCTTGCCCCATATTGGGATTGAATATCTGAGGGGGAGTGAGGCGTGTGTCGTCACTATATACTTCTTCCTCTTCGGGGTTTCCTGCCTCTTCATTAGAAAAGTTTAGGAGATGCGTCGAAAGAGCTCAACCGGATTTGTAGAGAGTGGTGGTACGTTGGCGTCCAATAGCGAAGCAGGAATATCCTCTGGGAGTGAGGGTAATAGGTCTTCTGGCGTTTCTTGAACAGGCTGTTGAGCGTATGGTACCAAAAAATTTTCTTCTTCAACTTTATCTATTTTTTCATTTAAACTAGAAGAAAATGTTGTACACTTTCTTAAGTGCTTGCGCGTCACTCATAACACCCGCTGGCAACGTTGGAACTAGTGAGAGCATTAGATCTGCTTTATTTCCTACGCTTTCTGTCTTTTCAATCGTAGATCGCTGATTCTTTTTGAAATGACCTGTCTCTTTTCCTTTAGAGAGGGGTAAATTTTTAACACTTATTGACAGTGATGATCCTCTCTGTCGGTTGACAATGAACCTTGAGTTGCTCAGGCTGTAGCCTTTCATCCGGTGTTTCTGATAAACGGATAGAGATTGTTTTTCTCAAATCTCTAACTACAGCTGTCACATCACCTTTTTTAATGTCCTGAATAAATTCGCAAAATATCCCTTTGAGGCGCCAATTATAAAGAGATTAGCAATAAAGAAGTGCGAGGAGCAACGCATCAAAAGAAGTCGATCCTGGACTTGATGAAGGAAAAACAATCAAGTCTGTTTTCTTAAAATCTTTCAAATACTTTCCATAAATTTGAGAAAAAAGATGAAGTTTCCAAGAAAGTGTTGAGAGAGAAAAACGCTCGTTCAGATTTTCTGATGAAAGATTGTATTGAGTTGTAGAAGATTGATAAAACATCTCTTCCGTCAATCTTTTCCTTTCAACATATAAGAAAGAATTTTTCATTTTATGATATCCCTAAATTTTTTATAGGGAGTCATGTCCTACGCAGAAAGTTTGCCCTGGTTACAAAATACTCTCGCCAATGTCCAGTCATATTTCCCAATTTTTTTATCAATGATCCTTATATAAAAAATTCTCTTCCAATACAATATATTAGATATTTGCGCCCGGCTTCCAAAGCACATCTTTTTTTCCCTGGTCATTCATGTAACGGGCCAAAACAAAAAGGTGGTCTGAAAGACGATTAAGATAAGTCATCAGGTTCTCATTTACCGCTTCATTTTCAGAGAGCTGACACACATAACGTTCTGCGCGCCGAACTACTGTACGCGCCATATGCAATGTTGCACTCGCTATACTTCCCCCTGGCAAGACAAATGATTGAAGGGGAGAAAGGGTCGAGTTGATTTGATCAATTTCCCGTTCGAGCCTCTGGACATGAGTGGGCTGAATGCGAAGAGTCGTTCTTTTTTTATGATCGTGAGGCATACACAGATCTGCGCCTACATCAAATAGATCATTTTGAATGCTTTGCAGCATCAGGTTTTCATTCCCCCTTAAATGCAGTCGCGCCATACCAATAGTGGCATTCGCTTCATCCACAGCACCGATAGCTTCAATGCGTGCAGCGTGTTTGGAAATACGTTTTCCATCTCCCAGAGAAGTTTCCCCCTGGTCACCTCCTCGTGTATAGATCTTCGTTAACTGAACCATTTCTAACTTTTCCTGCCTAAAAAAAGAATCATTGTAAATAAAATCAATGCGGTTACCTGAGCCGCCACACGCCATTGCATGAGCTTATTGCTACGCACGGCTTCTCCTCTCTTCCCCAAAAGCATGTTCAGAATACCCAAAATTAACACAACAACAGTTGCGCCCAGTGCTGCAAACATGAGATATGTCAGTATAGGATTCACGTGCAGTTCTCCTTTTAGAGGTTAAGGCACTATAGCAAATTTTGTTTTCATTGAAACGATGGATATTTTAGATAATGAGTGATTTGTTTTCATCAATTAGGACTCCCGCGAAATCGGATTACACAGCCAAAGATATCGAGGTTTTAGAGGGACTAGAGCCTGTTCGGCGCAGACCAGGAATGTACATCGGCGGAACCGATGAACGATCACTCCATCATCTAGTCGCTGAAGTATTGGATAATGCCATGGATGAAGCTGTTGCAGGTCATGCTTCCCGTATCGAAGTTGAGCTTTCAGCAGATGGAATGGTAACCGTCAGGGATAATGGGCGCGGTATTCCCATTGACCCCCATCCCAAATTTCCAGATAAATCAGCACTTGAAGTCATTCTGACCACTCTGCATTCAGGTGGAAAGTTTGGAGGAGACGCCTATAAAACATCGGGGGGACTGCATGGAGTGGGTGTTTCTGTAGTAAATGCCCTTTCCAGTTTTCTGGCTGTTGAGGTGGTTAATCAACGTCAATTATGGCGACAAACCTATTCACGAGGTGCCCCCACATCTAAACTTGAATCGACAGGTTCCGTGCATAATCGTCGTGGTACCACCTTGATTTTCCATCCTGATCCAGAGATTTTTGGTGCACATGCACGATTTAAGCCTGCTGTCCTTTACCAAATGGTTCGCTCACGCGCTTATCTCTTTAAAGGCGTAGAGATACGTTGGAGCTGCGCCGAAGAATTACTAAAAAGCGTTGATAAAATACCTTCTTCTGAAACCCTGCATTTTCCAGGGGGGATCGCTGATTATCTGAGTGAAAGTATGGCTGGCGTTGACATGGTTACGCCCAAAATTTTTGCAGGAGAAGCTGATTTTAATGATGGTTCAGGTCGACTTGAATGGGCTATTGCATGGCCTGTTCAGGAAGAGGGTTTTTTACGGTCTTACTGCAATACGGTTGTCACACCTCAGGGCGGGACACATGAACTGGGGCTGAGGCAGGGAATGACGCGCTCTTTGCGAGCTTATGGCGAATTGATAGGGAACCGCAAGGCATCCCAAATAACATCCGATGATTGTATAGGAGATGCGGCTGTTATTTTGTCTGTTTTTGTTCGCGATCCCCAATTTCAGGGTCAGACAAAAGAAAAGCTTGTCAGTGTTCAAGTCACGCGACTGATCGAAAATGTCATGAAAGACCACTTTGATCATTGGCTCAGCGACCACAGAGAAATAGCAGAAGAATTATTAAATTTTATTATTGAGCGTGTTGAAGAGCGCCTTAAGAGAAAGCAAACCAAAGAGGCGCAGAGACAATCGCCCACAAAACGTCTGAGACTTCCCGGAAAGCTCGCTGATTGCATCAGTGAAAATCTTGCAGAAACGGAAATTTTTCTGGTAGAGGGAGATTCTGCGGGTGGATCGGCCAAGCAAGCGCGTAATCGACGCACTCAGGCCGTTTTGCCTCTGAGAGGAAAAATCCTGAATGTGGCAACAGCAACTTCTGATAAGGCAAAAGCAAACCAGGAGCTTATTGATCTTGGCAAAGCACTTGGATGTGGAACAGGAAAAGCCTGCAATCCTTCCCAGTTACGTTATGGGCGCATCATCATTATGACAGATGCGGACGTAGACGGCGCACATATTGCTTCTCTTTTGATGACATTCTTTTTCCAGGAAATGCGTCCCGTTCTTGAAGCAGGACATTTATTTCTGGCGCAGCCGCCCCTTTACCGAATCGTCCAGGGCAATACAAGCCTTTATGCTCGCGATGATCTCCATCGAGATGAATTGATTAAAACAAAATTCACAGGCAAGGGAAAAATTGAGATCAGCCGATTTAAGGGGTTGGGAGAAATGCCCTGGCAGCAGCTTAAGGAAACGGCAATGGACCCTGTTAAAAGAGTCCTTCTACGAGTTTCAGTTCCCCAAGAGGAAATCGCGGCGACTTTTGGCGAAAAGGAAGGAATGATTCCCATCGAGGAATTTGTCGATTCCCTCATGGGGCGTCGTGCAGAGAAGCGTTACGCCTTTATTCAAGGGAATGCTTCTCTCGTTCACGATTTAGATGTATAGAACACTTTTTTTAAACCAGAAAATAAAGAATATGGAAAGGTTTTTTTCACTTATTTCTTTCGTTGTTTAAAGGGATATAAGAAATACGTAATGATAAAAATAAAGGGTTCCTCTGTATGACCTCAAAGATCCGGGTTGGCATTATTGGGTTTGGTTTTTCTGCCAAAACTTTTCATCTACCCTTTTTGAAGGTATTGGAGTCTTACGACGTTCGAAAAATTTATACAACACAAACCTCTGCCCATCTAACTCATCCCTCTATACAATTTACGTCTCATTTAGAAGACGTTTGGGAAGATCAAGAGATTGATCTGATTATCATTACGTCACCCAATGGTCTGCATTTCGAACATGCTTTTAAAACCTTATCTCACCATAAACATGTGGTGGTTGAAAAACCTTTTGTTTTGACGGAAGCCGAGGGCGAAGAATTGCTTGCCCTGGCAAAACAACACCAAAGGATCTTGACCGTTTTCCATAATCGTCGGTGGGATGCTGATTTTCTGACCATTCAAAAACTGATGAAAGAAGGTTTCTTAGGAGACATTTATTACGTTGAATCTAGGTATGACCGATTCCGACCTGAGGTGAAAAAGAGGTGGAAGGAAGATGATGTCCCCGGCTCGGGAATCTTATGGGACCTCGGAGCTCATTTAATCGATCAAGCGCTACTTCTTTTTGGTATGCCCACAGAGGTTTTTGCTGATTGTGCTTGCCAACGCCCCTTTGCCAAAGCCACCGACTATTTTAAGGTCCTCTTATCCTATCCCACAGGACTAAAGGTTTCATTAGGAGGAAGTAACTTATGTTTAGACCCAGGTCCTAAGTTTATGGTGCACGGAACAAAGGGATCCTTTGTAAAGTTTGGAGTTGACCCTCAAGAAACCTGTTTGATTGAGCATGCTTTTAAGCCCTCATCCGACTGGGGAAAGGAACCTGCGACTCATTCCGGAACGTTAACGATTTTGGATAATCAGGGACTCCCCTTAAAATCTACTGTCATTTCTGAACAGGGAAGATATCAAGAGTTTTATGAACATTTGGCACAATCTATAGGGGCTCAGAGAGTCCCACCTGTGGACCCAATAAGTAGTCTTGAAGTCATTAAGCTGATTAATGCGTGCCATCAAAGTGCGTTAGAGAAAAAGGTTATGGCTGTATAGTTTTACAATAATCTGACTCTCTCTTTCCTTTCCCCTAAAAGTGTTGATGATCGTTAGGGATGCCGCTTGGCTGAGAGAATTGTAAAACAGAACCTAATTAATTTCCGCTCTGCGTTTTTAACATTGTCATCCTCTTGCCAAGGAGATAACAAAAGTTACCTTATTTTCGCCTGGAATTTCTCCCCAGTTGCTAAAACATGTGATAAATTTTAAGCTAAAGAAGAAAGTAAAGAGGGGAATTTCATGTCACGTATCGTTCATAACTCATTAGAATGTCACAAAACCCTGCAAGTGGATAATCAGACCTATCACTATTTCTCTCTCAGGGAAGCTGAAAAAAAGATTCCTGAAATTGCTCATCTCCCTTTTTCTCTAAAAGTTTTGCTTGAGAATCTGCTGCGTCATGAAAATGGGCGAACGGTAACCCTTGATGATATCAAAGCGCTGGGAAAATGGGCTGCAACCACGAAATCTCAACATGAAATTGCTTTTCAGCCTGCGCGTGTTCTGATGCAAGATTTTACGGGCGTTCCTGCTGTTGTCGATCTGGCGGCCATGCGAGAAGCCATTGTAAAATTGGGGGGAGATGCGCGGCAAATTAATCCTCTTGTTCCTGTTGACCTTATCATTGATCATTCTGTGATGGTTGATGAGTACGGTTCTGCCAATGCTTTTCGCCATAATGTCTTAATGGAATACGGACGAAATCGTGAGCGCTATGCTTTTCTCAGGTGGGGGCAAGAAGCGTTCAATAATTTTCGTGTCGTTCCGCCTGGCACAGGGATTTGTCACCAGGTAAACCTGGAATACCTGGGACAGGTGGTATGGACAGCTTCTCGAGACGGCAAGGCTTATGCATATCCAGATACTCTGGTCGGTACAGACAGCCATACAACCATGATCAATGGTCTTTCCGTATTGGGCTGGGGTGTTGGCGGCATTGAGGCAGAAGCTGTTATGCTGGGCCAGCCTCTTTCCATGGTTATTCCAGAAGTCATTGGGTTTAAGTTGAGCGGAGAGTTGCGTGAAGGCGCCACCGCCACTGATTTGGTTTTGACTGTGACACATATGTTGCGAACTCATGGCGTCGTTAATAAATTTGTTGAATTCTATGGAGACGGGCTCCGTCATATGTCGATTGCAGATCGGGCAACAGTCTCCAATATGTCGCCTGAGTTTGGCGCTACATGTAGCTTCTTTCCTACCGATCGCGAGACCTTGCGCTACCTCGCTTTTACAGGCAGAGATCCCCAGCGCATCAAATTGGTTGAAGCCTATGCAAAAGAACAGGGGTTATGGCGGGATGATACAACGGTCGATCCTGTTTTTACTGAAACACTAGAACTGAATCTTGCAGATATTGAACCTGTTCTTGCAGGACCAAAACGCCCCCAGGATAAAGTATTACTCTCAAAATCTGTTGAATCCATCATGGCGGTTTTGAAGTCTGAAAATGTCAAGATCGATCAAAAAATCTCTGTAACTTCTGAGGGTAGAGAACCTTTTGATCTTGAAAATGGTCACATTGTGATTGCTGCGATTACAAGCTGCACAAATACATCCAATCCTTCTGTTATGCTGGGAGCGGGATTACTGGCACGTAATGCGCGGGATAAGGGGCTCAAGGTCAAGCCGTGGGTTAAGACTTCTCTTGCTCCCGGCTCGAAGGTTGTGACAGACTACCTGGAAAAAGCTGGTTTGCAAGATGTTCTGGATGAAATGGGTTTTAACCTTGTAGGTTATGGTTGTACCACCTGCATTGGCAACTCGGGGCCTCTCTTACCAGAAATTGCTCGGGCTATTGAGGAAAATAACCTTTCTGTTGTCAGCGTCCTTTCCGGCAACCGCAATTTTGATGGGCGTATTCATCCTCAAGTGAAATACAGTTATCTTGCGTCACCTCTGTTGGTTGTTGCTTATGCCCTGGCTGGGTCCATGAAATTTGATTTGAATCATACGCCTCTCGGTATCGGCAAAGACGGTAAACCTGTTTATTTAAAGGACATCTGGCCTTCCAATGCTGATATTCGTCATGCCATAGAACAAAGTTTAACACCTGAGATGTTTCGCCAGCGTTACGCTGAAGTTTTTGGAGGAGATGAGGAATGGCGTTCCCTGACGAAGAGTAAATCAGGCTTGACCTATGAGTGGGATGCTCAAAGCACTTATGTGAAATTACCGCCTTTTTTTGAAAATATGTCTTCAGTCCCTCCAAAGTTGATGGCAATCCATCACGCACGACCTCTGGCGATTTTAGGAGATAGCATCACAACCGATCACATTTCTCCAGCTGGTTCCATACAATACGAAGGTCCCGCCGGAAAATATTTGGAAGAACATCATGTTGGGGCAACACAATTTAACTCTTATGGATCTCGCCGTGGCAATCATGAAGTCATGATGCGAGGAACATTCGCCAATATTCGTCTTAAAAATGAAATGATTCCTGAAATGACAGGAGGTGTCACACGGCATTATCCCAGTGGCGAAATTCTGCCCATTTATGATGCAGCTATGCGTTATCAGAGCGAGCATATTCCCCTGGTCGTTATTGCAGGGCAAGAATATGGTACAGGATCCTCAAGAGACTGGGCTGCCAAGGGAGCGCGTCTTTTGGGCGTCAAGGCCGTTATTGCTGAAAGTTTTGAACGCATCCACCGCTCCAATCTGGTAGGTATGGGTGTTTTGCCACTGCAATTCAAGGCGGGAATCAATCGTCAAACCCTGAAACTGACGGGCAGGGAACTGTTTGATATCTCCGGGTTTGAGCAAAACCTCAAACCACGCATGGAGATAAACTGCGTTATTCATCGCACCGACGGCTCTCAGGAAATAATCTCCTTGCTATCTCGCATAGATACGCTTGACGAGGTCGAATATTTTCTGAATGATGGCATTCTCCATTATGTTTTAAGAAACCTGCTGAACTCTCCTGCACGTTTGTAAGGTATACTTCTTCCCAGTATTTGGATAACTATCCAAATACTTTTCTAGTAGGCAAGTTTGTCGTTCTGAATATATTCTAGCGCTTTTTCACGATTCTGCTCCAGACTTCCCAAACCATAATTATATCCAAAAAACTCTAAATATTTTTTCTGAAGAAATAGTTTCTATTTCTGGTATTTCCGTCGGCTGAGCAGGAAAGAGTCGAAGAGTCTTTTTGGTAGGAAGTATAGAGGAAATTTTTATCCTGGAAAGAAGAATATTTCTTGTTTTGAGATCATTTCTGAAGGGGGGTAATCTTCACTGAATTGGTTTCATAAAAACTGGGCGTAGTCGTTATTAACCTTTTGCCATTCTTTGGAAACTTGTAACAATTGAAGAGGAGCATAAATATGCTCAACTTTCATGTCTGTTGTGTTTATATTCCATAAACGAGAAGCAACGCATCTCTTAAGATCACAAAGTAATTTTGCCATTAATAAATAAGATACCTATTCAGCAAAAAATTTATTTTTTGATGAAAATAATGGCGCTAATCCTGACGTAAGGTAAACAAGAAAGCAATAATTGTTAATTGAGACTTCTAATATAGGCAGGTCGCGTTATACCTTGCTTGCTGCTACAAAAATGACGGAATAGGGAATCCTTGATTCCAAGTCTCTCAAAAAAATCAGACTTTTCTCACCTACCAATAGTAGGGCTGGGGACGCACATCCACATGAATAAATCCTGACCGGGGATAGTAGCCCACTCCCCCCATTTTCAGGGATTTTGCGGCATCGCGAAATTTGCCTAGATTAATGTCTTTCATACGAATATCAACAGCGCGCCCAAGAACGTGTAAACTATTTCTGGCAACGCCGCTGCTGACTTTTCTCAAATAATTATTTGTTTCTGGAGAACGATATCCGCAAATAACTTCAAGGGGCTTTTTTATACTGACTTTATTTTGAAGAGCGCACATAAGATCAAAAACACGTTTATCTATATGAATGGTTTTATTGTTCAGCTTATCCCTCAAAAGATGGTTCAAGCGCTTAAGAGATTCAGGAACGTATTTCCCTTCAATCCAATAGGGATCCTTAAACCACTCACCTGTGTGCTTGTTATACAATAAGAGTGAACGTTCATGTAAACTCTTGACTGAAGCAAAGCCCAGACAGGGAAGCAAAAATGATCCAATCATGGCGGCTCCACCACTGATGAGAAGCTGGCGACGGGTAAGAAAGAGGTTTGACTTATCAGGCATAAGAAAATCCCTGGCTTTTTTTGTTATCACAATGAACGACCCAACAGATGATTTTATGAGGCTAGTTAAACAGAAATATCTCTCATCGCAAAGCATAAAATTAACGGATTTTTTACAATTTTGAGAGAGAAAAGCAAGTTTTTGATAAAAAATAAAAATTTTCAAGGACAAATGGATTTCGCACGCTGAGAATCTGGATTCTTGCCTTAAATTAAAAAACACCAAAAACTGAAAACTGCGCTAGACCAGCTTTCCTGTTCCTGATATAACACTCACTCATCAGGATTTGGGAGATAGTTTAACGGTAGAACTCTCGGCTCTGGACCGTGCAGTCCTGGTTCGAATCCAGGTCTCCCAGCCAATAATCCTGAAATACTCACTGCCCAAAAACTCAAATATTCAGGTCTGTTGAATTTAATCTCGTAGACTGGCATAAGGAAGTAGGCTTTTTTAAAGGAGACTTCTTTTGATCGACTTTCTGACAGAAATGGGTCCCCATTTAGCCTATTTTATTTTGTTCCTGGGGGCTTGCGTTGAAGGAGAGTCCGTCGTTCTTACAGCGGGATTCCTTGCCTATACGGGTTTTCTAAAATTAGAGTGGGTGATGATAATCGCTTTCTTCAGCACATTATTTGCAGATCAAATATTATTTTTTATTGGTCATAGCCGGGGCGCCAGAATCCTTGCTCGTCATCCCGAGTGGCAGGAAAGAACAAAGAGAATCTTCAGGCTTCTCCATAAACATAATATTCTATTTATCCTTGGGTTTCGATTCGTTTATGGCATTCGTACCCTCAGTCCCCTTGTGATTGGCACCGCCGGCATCAGCGTCAAACGTTTTATTATCCTCAACTTTGTTGCAGCCATCATTTGGACGATTATCAGTTGCGTGGGGGGATACATGCTAGGTTATTTCTTTGCGGATAAAATTGAACAAATTGTCCATCAAATAGGCCATTATCAAAAAATTGTGGTCTTGACGCTGGCTGTATTGATTATTTTTTCTCTTGGGGGAATTTGCATTTATCGTAAAATTGTTGAGGCTCGCAAAAAAAAGAAAAACAGAATTGACCCAAGCGTCTGAGAAGATTACATTGCACGGTATTATGTTAGTGGCCGGGTGGCAGAATGGTTATGCGGAGGACTGCAAATCCTTAAACGTCGGTTCGATTCCGGTCCCGGCCTCCATAAAAAATTTATTTATGGGCTAGCATGATATTGCGGACTTTGATATACCAAGGTCATCCATTTGATATTCCCCGGTAGCTCAGTCGGTAGAGCAAGTGACTGTTAATCACTGGGTCGGCGGTTCGAGCCCGTCCCGGGGAGCCATTGCAAATACTGGATTTTTTGTAGTATAGCGTTTTCTTCTTATTTATAAAATGTACCATATATGTACCGCTTGCTTTTCAAGACTCTTTCTCTGATCTAAATTCTAATCATCATAAAAAAGTCTTCATTGTAAGATCGTTAAGACAATAGCATAATAAAAATTCTTTAGGGGATACGAAAACTATTCCTGTTGATCCAAAAGTCATGGGGGGAGAAGAGAACAATGTCTTATAGGAAGGCCGTCAAAAATAAAAACAGCTCGTTTGCCATCATTTTTTCATCCTCTCTTGGAAGTGCACTGGAATTTTACGAGTTTACAGTTTTTGGTTTTCTTTCTGCAATTATTGCAAAGACGTATTTTCCCTCCGATAACCCGTTAGCTTCCCTTATTGCAACCTTTGGAACCTTTGCGGCAGGATTTTTAGCCAGACCTTTGGGTGGAATCATATTTGGTTATGTGGGTGACAGATTAGGAAGAAGACTGGCGCTCAGGCTTTCCATCATGTTGATGGGATTTTCAACGACCATGATTGGCCTTATTCCCTCTTATGAGATCATTGGACTGATGGCCCCGATCATCATCATCTTGTTACGGATCCTTCAAGGTATTTCTGCTGGCGGAGAATTCAGTGGCGGACTTATTCTTGCCGTGGAACATAGCGATCCGAAAAATAAAAATCTGTTTGGCAGTATTGTCACATCTTCCTGTATTGTTGGGATGCTGCTGGGAGCTATCGTCTCCAAGCTTGTTACGCTGGAAGGGCTGCCTGCATGGACATGGAGACTTTCCTTTTTATCAGGAGCATTCCTATCGTTGATTTCCTTTTACATCAGGAAAAGGGTCATTGAAAGTCCTGCCTTTCTTAATCTCAAACAAAATAATAAGATTGTAAAGAACCCTCTCTTAGCTTCATTTAAAAATGATAAACTAGCCTTCTTTTCTTCATTTCTCATGGCGTGGCAGACAGGTGTATGTCTCTATACCCTTGCGTTTTTTGTGCCTTACTTTTTTAAAACTCATTACCCGGAGGCAAGCGGGATTGCTTCTAACCTGAATCTCCTAAATTTATTATGTATCAGTGTGTGCATCCTTTTTTCCGGAAGGTTGGCTGATAAATTTCAGAGACGTCCCCTCATGATGTTCGGATCACTGATATTTTCAATGATGGCTTATTTTCAATTCTCTCGTGACATTGCCTCTCATATGGAACAATTCTTGTTATTCAACATTTTGCTCTGTATTTTAGCTTCTCTCTTTTGGGGGGGGATGAATACCTTGATTATAGAAGCCTTTCATGCGCGCTCCCGCTTTTCTGGCGCCTCTTTCAGTTATAGTCTGGGTATTGCGATATTTGGTGGAACGGCGCCCATGCTCTGTATGTATTTAATGAGTTTGGAAAATGGAAAAACACTCATCGGTCTTTATCTCCTGGTAAGCTCACTCTGTGGATGTGGGGGCGCTATGATGGGGGAACACACCTTGAGAAAAAATCTTTTATCTTTAAAGCGGAACTCACCAAAGCTTGATCAGCTTCAGGAAACACCCCAGGCAATTGGATAAATGCGTGAGTAACGCCCTGAATACATTCATAACTCACTAATCGCTGGTGATTCCTCAGTTTTTCTGCATAGTTGAAACCTTCGTCTTTCAAAGGATCCAACTCGGCAGAAACGAGGATTGCTGGTACTAATTTTTCATGGATTTTATTGAAGAGAGGAGAAACTTGAGGATCCTCGCCATTTAAATCCGGAGTTTTATAAGAGTCAAAGTAAAACTCCATCGCATTTTTGGTCAGCAAATATCCGTCAGAAAACTCATTGTAAGATTGAGAAGAAAAAGAACAATCCAGAACAGGATAGATTAAGAACTGTAGTTTTACAGCCTCAATAGAATTTTCAGCCGCATACTGCGTTAAAACCGCTGCCAGATTACCACCCGCGCTATCTCCTGAAAGACATATAAAGTCTGGGTTCCCATTATAAGAAGCTATATTCTTAATAACCCATTTCAGAACATGAACGCCTTCTTGCAACGCCTTAGGAAATCTATTTTCAGGAGACAATGAATAATCTATAGCTAACAACATA
>BBVC01000054.1 GCA_001192655.1 Caedimonas varicaedens | reverse complement strand
GTTCTGCTTCTCGATTAATACCGAGGTGTTTACACAATGGATCATTGTACGATTTACTTCCGAAACTGCCTCCTAAAAGCGTCCTTATTTTGGATAATGCCACCTTTCATAAGGGAAAAGCGATGCAAAAAGCAATTGCTGAGGCAGGGCATATCGTGCTGTATCTGCCTCCTTATTCTCCAGACTTTAATCCCATCGAGCATAAATGGGCACAAGCAAAAGCAATTAGACGCAAAAAAAGGTGTTCTATCGAGCAATTATTTCAGGATAATAAAATATGACCGTTTTATATGTTGTTAGCTATATGTGGGTGATACTGTGCTGGATCCCTTTTCTGGCAGTGGTACAACTATACTAGAAGCGCTCTGTCATAACAGAAAAGCGTATGGTTTGATATACCTTGAGCTTGCTGCTAAAAGGATATGCGAAGTAGTTTTTTAGGGCTGTTTTCTCTAAAAGCTACTTAATCATTTAGGCTTTGAGGAAATTGCGCCTTTACGTTAGATAGCTGAGGAAGTACAGTTTCTTCAAAAATCTTTTTCTCCACGTTTTCAGAAATATCATAAAGCTGTTGTTGTTTCCTGAGAATATCTTCTTGCGCTTTGTGTAAATCGAAATTCATTTTTGATAGCGAAATCATCCAATTCTGCGTTGATTTTCTATAAATACTCCCATAAGGATAATTCTCTGTTCGAGATTCTATTATTCTATAATCAGTCTCTATTTCAGGATGACACGTTTTAAGGAAATCTATAAAAGTTCCTTTAAAATTCTTCTGAGGGGCAATAACATCATCCTTTTCTAAAGGATCAGGATAATCTAGATCATAAAATAGATTTCTTATCTCTAAAATGGCTGGCTTATATCCTTTATCTGCTGCCTCTTTTAAAAATTTGTGTGAAAGGTCTTTATCGGGAACTATTCCGACTGCATTTTTATAAGTATCGCTTATATCTTGTTTAATATTGGATGTACCGTCATATAAATATATAGTATCGTTCTCTTGGGTAAGTGAAAGATATCCCATTCCTGGTAGACTTTCACCACTAAGCAAGCGCGCATATAAAGCCTTCTCTCCAAGACCATAAAAATAAATTTGTCCGAGTCTTGTCTTTGCTCTTAAAGATCCTTGTTGATGGGCATCCATGAGTAAATCTAACGTTTTCTGATATTCTTTTTCATCTTCTTGCTGGTGACTTGCCTCAACTAAAGCGTTTGGGTGTCTTCGTTCAATAGCTTTTTGAGTATAACTCTCTTTATTTTTTGTTATTTCCTCAGAAAGATTGGGAGAATAATCAGCCAAAACTGAAAGGTAATAGTTCGCGCTACCCCATCCTTCTTCTGCTTTATCCATTAACCAAATCAATCCTAATCCATACCAAGCATACATATGATTATGAATAGCTGCTCTATAAAGCCATTTTCTTGAGATTTTTCTAATATCTGAAGCGAAAAGATTTTCTTTTTCACCTGAAAGATAAAGGAAATAAGCGCCAATCTTAAATAAGTCATGATAAAACTCTTCAGGTGTAACAGGATATTTTATCCCTTTCTCATAACTTGGTGGAGAGCCTAAATATTTTTGAATATCATCATTTAACTCATCTTGGAGTTCTTTAATAATAAGAGGTTGACTAGGGGGCCAAGAGAAAAGGGGCTTAGTATCATCTAACATTTTATCATATTTGAGTCTTACATAAACTTCATAGCCTCTTTCTTCCGAATAATTCCCTGCTGGTATGAAATCAGGTTTTTTAAAATAAGAGTTTTCCGTATTATCTTCGATATCTTGTTTATGCTCGGTAGTAATACCAAAGCTTGTGTTTAATAAGATAATTAAACCTACAACGTACATTTTCATCTTAAGATCTCATTTTTAGCTTTTTAGTTAATTCAATCATATATTACGATTCACCCAACAAGTCTTTCTTCAGCATACGGCTTTTCGAAAGTATTTAGGGGCATTCTCAGTAGGAAAATCTTTTTCATCCAATGACGTTTCTTTTGCTGCTTTTGAGATAGCTATGTCATAGGCATCCGCTAAAATATTATCTAGAGACAAGCGGTTAATAAGTTCGTATTTATCGCTCCCAATCTCCTCAATAATGCCCTCAAAATCAACTTCACTCATTTTCTTTTCTCTTAAAAGTTGCGCTGTGCGAACAGCCCATCCATAAACATCTTTCTCATGGCTCGGATACATCTTCTTTCTCCCATAAATCTCAAATTCACTCTATCATATCATAGAGATAGGTCTCCCTTTTGTATGCTATGTACCAATGCCTTAGCATCCTCCTCAGTCAACCGGTGTACACCAGTTAAATAAACGAAGTACGGCATAGTTTTAAGGCTTGTTAGAACCGCCATTTGTCCTTTTGCAAATCCAGTATTTTTTCATCTCTTAAAATCCTCCACTATTGATCTGAATTTTTCTAGGCTATTTAAGAAATGCTAAAAGTTAACCATAAAAACTAAGCATTGATAGTAAAGCTTAAGCATTATTTAAGGTATTTTTTATCCAGATAGATCCATTAGATAAAAAATAATGAAAAAATATCCATAATTTTCCTCTAGAATTTAGAAACTCTCTCTGTTCTTTTTTGGCTCTTGAAAAGGATGAAGCAGAATTCTTGTAAGAATTTATAATAAAAATAAAAAGTGCTTTTACGAGAGTGTTTTGTTTATAAGAATTTCTTCCTTGTTATCCATTGCTTCTCCGAAAATAGATACTCTCTCTGAGGTAGCTTTTACTTGAAGAAAAAATCAGAAGTAAGAATATATAGCTA
>BBVC01000053.1 GCA_001192655.1 Caedimonas varicaedens | reverse complement strand
TCAGAATAGATTCTTTACGTTTCAAGTTATTGTGCCGTCCATCCCCCATCCATGGACAGGGTTGTTCCTGTGATTGAACTTCCTGCATCACTACATAGAAAAACAACCATTTGTCCAATTTGTTCAGTTTGGACAAACTTGAGAGAAGGCTGTTTTTCGCTGAGTAACTCTATCGTAGCTTTTTCAACGCTGATACCTTCCTGTGCCGCCCGATCGGTAATTTGTTTCTGGACAAGAGGTGTATGAACCCAGCCAGGACAAATGGCATTACAGGTAATATTAGCTTTTGCATTCTCAAGAGCCACAACTTTTGTAAGACCAACAAGTCCATGTTTCGCCGCGACATAGGCCGCTTTATGAGGAGAGGCAACCAGTCCATGCGCTGAGGCAATATTGATAATTCGTCCCCAACCGCGCTTTTGAATGCCTGGCAGAGCAGCTTGTATGGCATAAAAAGCTGCGGAAAGATTGATAGATAAAATAGCTTCCCATTTTTCCGCAGGAAAATTTTCTACAGGCGCTGTAAATTGTATCCCGGCATTGTTAACGAGGATATCAACAGAGCCAAGTTTTTTTTCCGTTTCAGAAACCATCTCTTGAATTTGCGCTGATTTTGACATATCGGCAGGAGAATACTCAATCTCGATATTAAATTCAGAAACCATCTCTTGAATTTGCGCTGATTTTGACATATCGGCAGGAGAATACTCAATCTCGATATTAAATTCTGATTGAAGATTCACGCGCAATTTTTCAATTTCTCCCTTATCACCGAAACCATTCAGCATCACGCGACATCCCTTGCGGGCAAGCTCGTGAACAATTCCCAATCCAATGCCACTGGTCGATCCCGTGACAATAGCGACTTTCCCTTTCAGCATTTGCCTCTCTCCTGTTAATTATTATTATCGCTCTACTCGAGAGACAATTTAAACAGAAAATTGTTCCCGTAAAATACGTTCATCAAGAGCGTGTCCAGAATCAAAAAGTAGAGTGGAAGCAATGTTTTTTTCCAAATAAATTTCTACCTCCGTAACGTTGCGCACTTCTATAGAGTCTGCAACCGCGCTGACGGAACGCTTTTCTGCTTCCAATATTTTAAATTGTACACGGGATATAAAAGGAAGCAAGGCGCCTCGCCAACGACGTGGACGAAAAGGACAAATAGGCGTAAGAGCAAGAAGTTCAGAATTCAGGGGAAGAATGGGGCCATGAGCAGAAAGATTATAAGCTGTGCTTCCCGCAGGAGTTGATAAAAGAACGCCATCACAGACCAATTCGGGCAAACGCACAACCTGGTCAATAACGATTTTGATTTTTGCTGCCTGATGAGTTTGGCGCAACAGAGAGACTTCATTGAGGGCAAGGGCCGTTTCATATTTCCCTTGCTGGGTCAGCACCGTCATTTTAAGAGGATGAAGTTTAACGCTCAACGCTTTTTCAAGACGCTCATAAAGGCTTTTTACATGATAGGGATTCATCAGAAAACCAACTGTCCCCAAATTCATTCCATAAACAGGAATTTGAAGAGACATGTTCGATTTCAGAAGATGTAATAAAAATCCATCTCCCCCCAATGCAACAATAATATCGGCCTCTTTCAAGGGTACAGAAGGATAAAGTTTCTCCAGCGCGCGTCGCGCTTCTCTGGCTTGCTTAGAAGAAGCAGAGACAAAGGCAAGTTTAGGTTGAAAGCGGGTCAAGATGGTTTTCCCAGGCAAGCAGAAAATGATTTTGCAAGAGAGAGTAAAAGCTCGTCATATGTCATCTGTGATGTCCCCAGCGGATCCAACATGCCAATCCTTACTCTGGTTTCCTCAGACAAAGTTTTGACGAGCCGCGGCGAAAATTGTGACTCAGCAAAAAGACATTGGATATTATTTGAACGCACAAGATCTTTCAGAAAAAATAATCTTTTGGCACTGGGAGACACGTCCGGAATAAGAGACATCGCCTGTCCTGCCTTCAGATGAAAGGCTTTTTCAAAGTATTGGTAACCATCATGAAGTGTTAAAAAACCTTGGTCTTCATAGGGTTTTAACTGGCTCTGGATTTCTTTTTTTGTTTTTTCCAGACTTTCTTTCATTTTCTGGAGCCGATTTTCGTACTTTTCCTGCTGGATAGGATCAAGCCTGATCAAATATTTTGTAATTTCTTCAGCCATATGAAAACCATTATCAGGATCAAGCCAGATATGGCCATCCTGCGCAAGAGAGTCCGACGCACAATCAGGGCACCCCCCCTCATGATCATCCAGCGAACGCAGAGGGTAAATCTGCACACCCGGCGCTTGCATCAGTTTCACACTTTTCTGTTCATAGTTTTCCAGGGTCTTTGAAAGAAAAGCCTCATAACCGGGGCCAATCCAAAAAACCACATCAGCCGCGTCCAGCTTGCGCAAATCACTGGGCTTTAAAGAATAAACATGAGGGGATACAGAATTGTCCACCAAAAGATCAACCGATACATTTTCACCGGCAATGGCACGCACAAGACTTGCAACGGGCGGAATCGATGCCACTATTTTATACGCATACCCAAAAGAAGAAAAAACGGTACAATACAACAGGAAAAAGAACACCCGAAACATCACACAAACTCATTCAGTTATTTGCTAAACTGTAGCCGATGTTGTTTTATCTTCCAAGTCGAAAGATGACCCTGACCTGATACTAACCCTCTAACGAGCCAGATTATCCTTGTACATCAACGGAGCAAAAGCTGCAAAACCTACCTCGCAAAGATCAAGCTGCAAATCAAGATTGTCTTTTAATTTTGCACTGATCTCTGCATGCAAGGGACTGGACGCAGGGAGTTTTCCCAAAGCTTCTTCCGCTACACACGCGCTGATCGCTCCATCACAAAGTCCCCGGATGCGTCCATCTGACAGATTATAGTCCATCAAAAAAGAATTAATATTCTTGCAGTTTAATTTTCCTTTGTATTCAGTCTGTCCCTCGCTTGAAAAAAAGAGAGAGATTATCAGACCAAACATTCCTGCTGTTAAACTTATTTTTTTCATTTCTGCCTCCTTATAAAAAATCTTGCACTGCTTACATCCTTCCGTCAGTATAAACAAAAAGAAAGTCACAGGAATTTTATTGTAGGCATTTTTATGACTCAAACGCAACGTCCTCTTGCTCCTCACTTGCAAATTTACCGACTCCAGATTACTTCTGTTCTTTCTATTTTGCACCGACTTACAGGGATTTTTCTGGCTTCTGGCGCGCTTGTTCTGGTTGTTTGGCTATCCGCAATTTCAGAAGGAAAGCTCTCTTACGAGACGATACAGGCTTTTTTTCACCACTGGCTGATTCAAACTTATTTTTTCGCCTTGAGTTATTCTTTTTTCTATCACCTCTGTAACGGACTTCGACATTTAGCCTGGGATGCGGGTTATGGCTTTGATCTGAAAACAGTGCATCGATCAGGATGGTTGGCTGTCGGTATGTCGATTATTCTGACTTTATTAACCTGGTTCTTGATTGCAGGAGATTAGAATGTCACATCCTCTTTCTCCAAAATCAATGAAAACACCCTTGGGGATTATCCGCGGTTTGGGAAGCGCAAAAAACGGAACCAAACATTGGTGGATGCAGCGCGTCACAGCCATTGCTCTTTTTCCTCTGGGCTTATGGTTTATGTGGCATGTGCTGCCCCATGCAGGTGTCGGACATGCTGAGCTGGTTATGTTTCTCAAGTCTCCCTGCGAAGCTGTTCTTATGATTTTGCTTATTATAACTGGACTTTACCATGGACAGCTTGGATTTCAGGTGATTATCGAAGATTATATCTCTCACGAGCCTTTGAAAATTGTTTTGCTTTTGAGTTTTAAGGCGCTGGCGCTTATTTTGGGGATATGGGGAATTTTGTCTGTGTTCATTATTCAATTTAAAATATTTTAAAAGAGAAAGCTCGTTTAAATTATGACGAAAGCCTATGACATTATCGATCATGCTTATGATGTGGTGATTGTTGGTGCCGGAGGTGCTGGTCTTCGAGCAGCTCTAGGAATGAGCGCAACAGGATTAAGTACAGCCTGCATTACAAAGGTTTTCCCGACACGCAGTCATACAGTCTCGGCACAGGGGGGGATCAGCGCTGCTCTCAACAACATGGGAGACGGCGATCATTGGCGTTACCACATGTATGATACTGTCAAGGGTTCAGATTGGCTAGGAGACCAGGATGCCATTGAGTACATGTGCCGCAATGCCATGCAGTCCGTCATTGAACTTGAACATTTTGGCGTTCCTTTTTCACGCACAGAAGAAGGAAAAATTTACCAGCGTCAATTTGGAGGACATACCATTGACAAGGGAAAAAAGATGGCTCAACGGGCCTGCGCCGCTGCGGATCGAACAGGTCATGCCATTTTACATACGCTCTATCAGCAATCATTAAAACATAAAACGCGATTCTTCATTGAGTATCTCGCTCTTGATCTCATCATGGATGATGAGGGAGCTTGTAGAGGTGTCATGGCTTGGTGTCTGGAAGACGGAAAACTTCACCGCTTTTCAGCACACTTGGTTGTGCTTGCCACAGGCGGTCATGGACGAACATTTTTTACCTGTACAGGTGCGCATACATCCACGGGCGATGGGAACGCCATGGTTCTTCGTGCAGGACTTCCCCTGCAGGATATGGAGTTTATCCAGTTCCATCCGACAGGAATTTATGGCGCTGGTTGTCTGATGAGTGAAGCGGCACGTGGAGAAGGTGGATATCTGACCAATTCAGAAGGAGAACGCTTCATGGAGCGTTATGCACCTCAAGCCAAAGATTTAGCATCACGGGACGTCGTTTCTCGTGCCATTCAAATTGAAGTGAATGAAGGAAGAGGTGTGGGTGCCGCAAAAGATCATGTTTATCTTCATCTTGAACATCTGTCACCCCAACTCCTTCATGAACGTCTTCCGGGAATTTCTGAAACAGCAAAAATTTTTTCAGGCGTTGATGTAACGAAACAGCCCATCCCTGTAGTGCCGACTGTACACTATAATATGGGCGGAATTCCCACGAATATTCACGCTGAAGTGATCAACCCCGACAAAAAAAATACTGAGGCTGTCGTACCGGGACTCATGGCTATAGGCGAAGCTGCCTGTGTTTCTGTGCATGGCGCAAACCGTTTGGGAACAAACTCCTTGCTGGATCTTGTTGTTTTTGGCCGTGCTGCGGCTTTAAGAGCCATCGAAATTCTCAAGCCCCAGACGCCTCATCGTCCTCTTCCTCTGCAAGCAGGAGAAAAAACACTTGAGCGATTTGACGCCCTTCGTCATTCACAAGGCAGCCTGAAAACAGGAGAGATTCGCACTGGCATGCAAAAAATCATGCAGGCTCATTGCTCTGTTTTCCGCCATCATAAGACACTTGAGCAAGGGATTCAAAAAATGGACAAGATCGTGGACGCCTTCAAGGAGATTGGTCTTTCCGATCGCTCCCTTATCTGGAATTCAGACCTTATGGAAGCGCTTGAATTTGAAAATTTGCTTCAACAATCAGTGGTCACCTTGCATTCTGCGCTCAATCGCACAGAAAGCCGCGGGGGACATGCTCGTGAAGATTATCCCGAACGTGATGACAAAAATTGGCTCAAACACAGTCTTATTTGGCTTGAAAGCCCCAAAACTGTGAAAATAAGCTACCGACCTGTCCATATGTATACGCTGACCAGCGAAATTGAAACCATTTTACCCCAAAAAAGAGTATATTAGAAAAAACAACCTGCCACAAAAGCACCCGGAGAAAAAATGGTTGAAATAAGACTTCCCAAAAATTCAAGAGTTGTAGAGGGAAAAACCTATTCGGTTTCCAAAAAAGAAGAAAATACTAAACGCTTTAAAATTTATCGCTGGGACCCTGATCACCCTGACCAGAACCCGCGTATAGATGTTTATGAAATGAATCGAGAGACATGTGGATCTATGGTCCTGGACGCCTTGATTTATATTAAAAACGAAGTTGATACGACACTTACTTTTCGTCGCTCATGTCGGGAAGGCGTCTGCGGAAGCTGTTCCATGAACATTGATGGAACCAACACTTTAGCGTGCATCAAACATATCGAGGATATCAAGGGGGATGTCCATATTTATCCCCTTCCTCATATGCCTGTTATTAAGGATTTGGTCTCAGATCTCAGTATGGCCTATGCACAATATGCGTCTCTTCAGCCTTGGCTTCAGGCTGCTTCTCCCGAATTTCCCGATCGGGAACGTCTGCAAAGTCCAGAAGACCGGGAAAAATTGGATGGGTTGTGGGAATGTATTTTATGTATGTGTTGTTCTGCCAGTTGTCCCAGTTATTGGTGGAATGGAGATCGTTATTTGGGACCAGCCGTTCTCTTGCAGGCTTCGCGCTGGATTAACGATAGCCGAGATGAATATACGGGTGAACGCCTTGATAATCTTGAAGATCCCTATCGTCTCTATAGATGTCATACCATTATGAATTGCACTCAAACATGTCCCAAAGGACTTAATCCTGCCAAAGCAATCGCCGATACAAAGCAAAAAATGATCAAAAGACAGGGATAAGTCCAGCAGATAAAAAATTTTACTTTTCAGGGAGATATTTTATGAATAAAGCACATTCCTCGACTGTTGACTCAAACGAAATACGCGCCTTTGAAGCGTTGTCCCATGAATGGTGGCAGCTCCACGGTTCTTTCAAGCCTTTACACCTTTTAAATCCTGCGCGTCTGGAGTTCGTCTGGAAGCAGATTGCCGAGGTATATGGTTTATCAGACAACCCCTTGAAACCCTACCTTGGTCTCCAAATCCTTGATGTGGGCTGTGGAGGGGGGATTCTGAGCGAACCTCTCGCCAGATGCGGCGCCCACGTTACGGGAATTGATGCGGGAGAGAAAGCCATTACGGCGGCACAACAACATGCAGAAAATCAAAGATTGACGATTAACTATCACCAGACAACAGCGGAAGAATGCGTCGAACGAGGAGAGGCTTACGATGTTGTTATTGCCATGGAAATTGTGGAACACGTGGCAAATGTGCAGGATTTTATTAACTCTCTTGCAAAACTGACAAAACCGGGGGGATTGATGATTCTCAGCACGATCAATCGAACATTTAAATCCTATGGCGTCGCCATTCTTGGCGCCGAATATCTTCTGCGCCTTCTCCCGAGGGGAACCCATGATTGGCATCGTTTTTTAATGCCTTCTGAGTTAGCACGTTATTGTCGTCACGCAAATATGGAAATCATGGATATTCAAGGGATGCGTTTCCATTTCTGGCAAAAAGAATTCTTGTTAAGTAAGGATTTATCCATTAACTATCTGCTCAGTGCAAAAAAATCTGGTATCTTAAAAGAGGCGTGACGGTTCAAGAAAGTACAACTTTCAGTTATTAATATCTGGCATATTTCTTTCTAAAAGAATATTGTATTTCTTGTTTTCAGAGGGGATTAATCCCTTATTTTGCTCATTGCGAGATGTTTATGAAACCTCTTCACATATTGATGGCTCTGAGTTTTTCTGCTTTTTGGGGCGCGAATTTTGTCGCCATTAAAATGAGTCTGGAAAGTTTTTCGCCTTTTTTTCAACAGGGATTGCGGTTCTTTTTTGTCAGTTTCCCGCTTATCTTTTTTGTTCCTCGTCCCCGCCACTCATGGAAGGCTATTTTTAAATTTTCTCTGTTTTTATGGGTTTTCCAACTCAGTTTTATTACTCTGGGGCTTAAATATGGGGTTCCTGCAGGTATGTTTTCATTACTGCTTCAAACCAAGGCCATCGTTGTCATTATTTTATCCACTCTTTTTTACCATTATCGTCCCTGTCTCTCTGAAATTGTCGGCGTCATCCTGTCCCTAACGGGTGTTGCAATGATTGCCCATAGTATAATGGAAGAAGAAACCAGTGCGGCTTATCTTTTCATAATCCCCGCCGTCCTGTCGGTCAGTTACGCCAGCCTTGCTTTTAAAAATGATACCCATAACGCATCAAATCCTTTTTCCATTACTATATGGTGTGCCTTTATTGCCATGATCCCCATGTTTTTGATGAGTCTGGCAGTCGAAGGACCTTCTCAAGCCCTTCATTCTCTTGAAACTTTTACCTGGCGTTCTCTTTTTGCTCTTTTTTATACTGTCATCTGTGCGACCCTGATTGCTACTTCTTTTTATGTCTTTCTTTTAAAACGTTATGGGCCTGAGCGAATGATTCCCTTTAATCTTCTGATCCCAGTCTTTGGCACTTTTACGTCTGCCCTGGTTTACAAAGAAACATTCACACTGATTCAAAGCCTGGCAATCGCTCTTATTTTAACAGGACTGATTGTTAATCAGATAAGACGCCCCCTTCACAGTTTTAATGTATTCAGAAAACCTATTACAGATCTTAAAGATTCAATATGAGTTCTTCTCTGCACGAAATGTTTTAAATCAATAATTTTAGATCTCAAATTTTATTCATGAGAGTGATATGAAAAATATGATCGGATGATTGCAAAATTATCCACTAACTCAATCGAAACGGGCTCAATACCATCTTAAGGGTGGTCCTGATACATTGCGTGCAGCGGATATTCAGTCATTGGCTGAACGGCTTGTGAAAGAAAAAGAGTAACATCATCAATCCAGACTCGCTCTCTTTCTGAAGATGATGTCAGTGAGGAATAATTATCTTCTTTTTTCAACCATTATTTGAAAGATTTTAAAAAAATAACTTTATAAAATCACAGATTTCTCTTGAACGCGCGCTCTGCAAGGAATTTTCCTTCCCTCTCTGAAAAAGAAAAAAATCATCGACTTAAACCAGATATAGACAATGAGGTCATAATTCTTATATAGATGAGGAATAGTGACTCCTTTGTGAAAAAGACATCAAATGATCAGAGTTTTCTCTATATTTTCCAAGTTTGTTAACTTTTTCAAAAAGGGGATGATCTACGGGGTGATTTTCTCTCTATCCTTCCCTCATTTTGCCTGGGCGACAGAAGCAATCATCGAGCTTGATTTTAAGGACTCTCAAACGCCGCAGCGATTGCATGTTATACCCCGTCTTTCCAATGTGGCTGACGTGAGCCATGTAGAGATTGATACAGAGCAGCAGCAGGTGGTGGTTCACAGACTGAGGAAACCTCAAGACGCTCTGTCGGAACAATCAGCCGCTGAAGTTTCTCTTCCCTCCTCTCCTGTAATGATTCAAAAACATAATGTTCAAAATCTTCCGTGGGATTTAAAAACAGAGCAGTTGACTCTCTTTATTCTCAACTATACCGCATGGCTAAGCCCTTTAGGTGAAGATGGCTATAAGCTGGAGTTTAAGGGCGGACTGTTGGGTGGGATGAAACCCTGGCAACAACCAGACTTCATTAAAGGGGGGTGGAAAGAGAAGGATTTCTGGTGGGACCCACAGGCAAAACAGTATATTCCTCAAGTTACTGTCTATCCAAAGATCCTCTATCCTCAAACAGTTATGGGCGGCGGTGGTTTCGGGAATTCTAATGGAAGTAGTATTGGGTTCATCAAAGAGCCAAGCTTTCAGGAGATGTGTGACTTTATGAAGAAGTCTCATGAGCGCAGACGTCTTGCTGAGAAAAAAAAGGAAGACCAAGAGAGGCAACGCCAGTTCCAAGAAAGGCTAAAGTTTTCTCCAAGCGTTATCGTCAAACCTCCTTATAAA
>BBVC01000052.1 GCA_001192655.1 Caedimonas varicaedens | reverse complement strand
TTTTAGCTATAGATTCGTATCAGGATGAATCAGACTCAAATGTCCACTCTTGTTCACGCCCAGCGTATAATGACGATTACCTGCGCTCAGAAGAATCCTTGAAGGATGAGGGAAAGGATAAAGCAAGATCAACCAGAGAAGGAACAAGGGAATCCTCAACAACAAAAGGATTAAATCCCTTCAGTCCGGCATATTTAATAAGGGCATGATGGTGACTCGTTTGTCCTTTGACAGACTTCACAATATCACTATAGTCCTTGCCGTAAACCCAACGTTGAGAATAAAGCAGGCTTTTGGTTTTGCCTCCTTCCAGCATCTGGGAGACTTCTTGCTGCACAATGTAAAAGATCGGCTGTAAATAACGATTCAGACGTCGGGCTTCATCCTTGGAAAGACCATTGTTAGAAACGTAATGATCAATCTCATTACAAAGCCTCACACTCATAAAATTGGATTTGTAGGTTACGGGAAGAAAGCCGTCAGGCCGCTCCCGATCAGAAGATCGCACAGGATAAGCCAGAGGATTATACCCTGACTCCACAGACAAAGCATCACCACGGAAATTCTTCGTCAGGTAATAGCCGCCACCTATCGGAGCGCGGGAAGTCTTCAGACTGTCAAGTGTGTTGGCGATTTGACGATAGGCCTCACGATCAATGTCGGTGGGGTTAGGCTGTTGACCACCTTTTTTCTTTTCATTTTTAACCTGAACGACCTTGGTAATCGTCTTCAATAAAGAACCTTCATCTAAATCGATTGTATAATCCTGACTCTTCATGAGCTTTTGGATAACCTTGTTCTGTCCCACCTCAAGATTGACCTGATCCTGCACGTCTTGCTGCCATGTAGCAAAACCAGGAGAGGTGAGAAGAGCTAAGACACTGGCAGTCAAAAGATAATGTTTCATGAAAGAAGCCTCACAAAAGAGTTGCCATTTTGACAAGTACATCATAATAATTATTAATTCGTCAATCCCCCAATCCCCCAATCCCCCAAAAGAGACTCAAATGAAAAAAAATATACTGAGATTATCCATTGCCTTAACCATCGCATCTGCTTCTTCCAATATTAGAGCAGAAACTCCCTCAGCTTTTAGATATGAATTCTCTTTAGGAATTGAAGCTATAAGGTATTTCTATAAAGAACCCGACATTTTTCAGAATGAGCTTGTTCCCGAATATGGCGCACAATGGATGAATAACACGGGTAACCTATACGGCTTGAACGGTTCTTACCGACTCACGTGGAAAGAAACCCTGTTTATCCAACCTGAAGGACGATTTCTTTGGGGAAAACATGCTTACAGGACGGGACGCAAGGAGGAAGTGACACAAAAAACCAAGAAAGAAATTGTTGCTCTGATTTATGAACCACGTTTGGTTGCAGGGATCAAGATACCAGTCATGCACAGACTGATTCTCTCACCCTATACTGGTATCGGATACCGCTTTAAAAGCGATGATAGCGAGGAAACGAAAACAGATGATAATGATATTCTGGGATATTACCGCAAATCTAATTACGTCTACATACCATTGGGAGGTTACGTGGATTATGCACTCAACGACACATGGTCAGTCTCTCTCTCAAAGGAGAATATGATTGGATTATCAAGGCGTGGCATTATAACAGAGGTCCATATGGAGATCCCTCTCCACCCGTCGTATTCAAACAACCCAACGGCTACGGACTCAAAGGAGAATTATCAGTCTCATATCTTTATAACAAAATTAAATTCTCGATCAGTCCTTATATTAATTACTGGAATGTCAGAAACTCTAAAAGATCGCCAGGTGGAGCACGAGAACCCTACAATGTCACTTTTGAATCAGGGATGCGTCTTGGGGTGAGCTTCTAATTGAGATTATTTAAACATCTCTGCCACGATATTAGTTGCCTTCTTCAAGTGCACTAACTCTAAATGGGCGTAACGCGTTGTCGTTGCTATATTCTTATGTTCAAGAAATTTTGAAACTGTATAAAGGTCAACACCCTTTTTCAGAGAAAAACTGGCAAAGAAATGACGCAGACCATGAAGACGAACATCAGAAATGTCAGCGAGTTTTCGTACCTTGCGCCATGTCTTCTTAATTTCCTTTAAATGTTCTCCAGGAATGCCGCCACAGAAAACATAAGGCTTACTTACTTTCTTTCTTCTCAAGAGGAAGAATATGATTCTTAAAACGAAAGCAAATAATGTATCCGAATGGCAACTAATATCTTCGAATAGACCCAAAATGAGAAATAAGCTGAAATTCTAGAGAGTTTTTTGTTTTACTTGGAGCGGGCGAAGGGATTTGAACCCTCGACCCCAACCTTGGCAAGGTTGTGCTCTACCCCTGAGCTACGCCCGCACTCCTCAAATCCGCATGGTGGGATAATATCGAACAAAATGCGTTTTGCAAGCTAATTTTTTATAGATTTCAGGGTGCTTTAATTGCATTATTGAAGAAAATTATTTTTGAAAGTTTTTTTATGTCCATAATAAGCCGTTGTCCCTGGTCTTTAAAAACTGAGATTGAGCAGGGCTATCATGATTGTGAGTGGGGAGTGCCGCAATTTGAGGATCAAATATTATTTGAATTTATCATTTTGGAAAGTATGCAGGCAGGATTAAGCTGGCGGACTATTCTGAACAAGAGAGAAAACTATCGTATTTTGTTTGATCGCTTTGATGCGGAAGCTATTGCCCGATATAATGCCATAAAAGTTGAGACCTTGTTGGAGGATACGCGAGTCATCCGTCATCGCAAGAAAATTCAGGGAGCCATTCGCAATGCTCAGGCTTACCTTAAAATTTGTGAGGAAAAAGGTAACTTTTCTTCTTATTTTTGGGGCTTTACTGAAGGACGTTCTCTTACCAATCATTGGCATGACCCCAAAGACGTACCCGCGGTCACACCTCTTGCAGAAACTATTTCAAAAGATATGAAAAGACGAGGGTTTGTCTTTTTTGGGCCCACAATCTGTTATGCTCATATGCAAGCCACAGGAATGGTCAACGACCATCTGGTGACGTGTTATCGTCATGCTGAGATTTCAGATCGGGTGCACTAGGAAAAAAATTATGGTTCTTTTGAAATCTTGTGTAAAAGGTCAGGAATCAGATTCTATGGAAGGATTTTCCAGTGTTCTTTCTTCCTATAAAGTGATTCTTTTTGATCTGGATGATACCCTCATCGATTTTAAATCTTCAGAAATTGAAAGCCTGCAACTGGTTTATGAGAATTTTTATAGGCAGCACACAGACAAAGCTCATTTTCAGGATAATTTCCATTCCATCAATAAAAATTTATGGACGCTTTTTGAGCAGGGAAAAATAGAATTAGAGAAAATTGGGACAGAGAGATTTAAACTTTTATCAGACAAACTGTCTATCGTTCTGGATCCTGAAATGATTGCCCATTTTTACGAAGAGAATTTGGGTTCTCTCGGCAGTTGGCTGATCGGTGCAGAGCAGGCAATAAAAGAATTGAAGAAATATTACAGGTTGGGTGTTGTTACAAATGGATTCCCCAATGTTCAAAAGGCTAAATATAAGAGGCTTTCCATTGCTGAATGGTGTCAGGTTTATATTATCTCTGGAGAAGTAAAGGTATCAAAACCGGACAGAAGAATTTTTGAGATTGCCCTGGAAAAACTTGACGTGTCCAGAAAAGATGTTTTGATGGTTGGGGATTCCATCACCAGTGATTATCAAGGAGCCTTGAATGCCGGAATAGATTTTTGCTGGGTCAATCATCAGGGAGATTCATTGCCTTATCCTTTTCTTCCCCCCAAATTTGTGATCCAATCTGTCATGCAATTACCGCAAATGATTATATCCTCTTCAACAGGAATTATGGCATGACTCTTATTCTGGAACTCTCTCATATTTCATTCTTGCCTATTCTGAAGGACATTAACCTTACAGTGAGACAAGGACAGATTGTTACGATTATTGGCCCCAATGGCGCGGGGAAAACAACCTTGCTTAAAATTCTTTTGGGACTGATAAAGCCTCATGAAGGAGCGATCAGGTATGAGGGCACTTTGAAAATAGGTTATATGCCCCAAAAGCTTTTTCTTGATCCTGGATTACCTCTTTCTGTGGAAAGGTTTCTGCGTCTTTCCCCTCATAAGGGGCATGTTGATGATGCCCTGAATTTAGTAGGAGCGCTTTCCCTAAAGCATCGTTCTCTCCATGTGCTTTCCGGGGGAGAAATGCAGCGAATTTTGCTGGCACGGGCGATTATTGGTACTCCTGATCTTCTTGTGCTGGATGAGCCAACACAAGGGCTTGATGTGATGGGGCAGGCAGAACTTTATGAACTGATTCGCTCTTTAAAAGTTCAATTCAAGTGTGGAGTTGTTCTGGTCTCTCATGATTTATACTTTGTCCATGGATCGAGTGATCATGTCATCTGCCTGAATCAGCATATTTGCTGTGAGGGACGCCCTGAGGAAGTCAGGAATAATCCCGCCTATTACCGTCTCTTTTCAGATAAACTCCCCTCTGATCTGGCGCTTTACCATCATCATCATGACCATCATCACACATAAGAGAAAAGAAGGACGCAAGAATGTTTGAAGATTTCATGGGACGCGCCTTTTTGGCAGGCATGGGTTTTGCATTGATGGCAGGGCCCATGGGGTGTTTTGTTGTATGGCGGCGCATGGCTTTTTTTGGCGACACTCTTGCCCATGCTTCACTTTGTGGTATAGCGCTAGGAATTTTGGCAGGAATCGATTCATTCCTTGCAATCCTTGTTGTTTCCTTAATGGTTTCTTTTTTTCTGGCAACGACAAAGTCCAATCCTTCTTTCTCTTCGGATAGTTTGCTGGCGATCAGCTCACAGGGTGCTCTGGCGCTGGGAATTCTTTGCATAAGTTTAATCAAGGGAGTGCGACTGGATTTGAATGCCTATTTTTTTGGGGATATTCTTTCTGTGACGTTGGATGAGTTATGGATTATCCTGGGAGGGGGGATTGTCATTCTTGTTTGTATGTGTCGTTTCTGGCAGGCTTTTTTGTCAATGACAGTTGCAGAAGATCTTGCTGCGGTTGAGGGGGTTCCTGTAACACGTCTCTATTTTCTTTATATGATTTTGCTGGCGCTTTTTGTTGCGCTTTCCATCAAAATTGTGGGGGTTCTTCTGATTACGGCCTTATTGATTTTACCCGCTTCCATTGCGCGAGTTTTTTCAAAATCTCCTGAACAAATGGGTGTGTTCTCAAGTCTCATTGGGATGGGGATTGTGGGGCTGGGTCTTATGACGTCAAGCCAATTTGATGTTCCTGCTGCGCCCGCTATTGTCCTGATGGGGTTATGCCTGTTTATTCTTATGCACGCTTTGACGATAAAACGAAAAAATCCCTGATTCTGTTAAATTTCTATCAATACTTCTTGCCAAGAGGATGAGGAAAGATTCATAATAAAAGTAGGAATGGGGCTTTTGCTTCTCGTTAGGTATAACTTTCCCAGGGGCCGATATTATTCCTTCGGGAGCTGTCCCTGCCTAAACTTGAGGGTTTTGGCATATGGCGCCCACCTGCTTTTGCGGGCCACGAGAGGATACATTGCACCGACGGTTGTGAAGGCTTCATTCCTATTTTTATTGATAAGGGTTGTGTATGTATTCAGCCAAAAATGTCATTCGTTCGCGCATGAAAAAAAGTCGAGAGGATTATTTTAAATCTTTAAGCGACGCGGTGCGGATTGATTTGAATAAAAAGCTCGTTAAAAATATTCTGGGGCTTATTCCCTCCAATACTCAAGGACCTGTTGCAGGGTTTTGGCCGATGAGTTTTGAGCCGGACATCCGCCCTGTTTTAGAGACGCTCATCCCACAGGGACGTCGGGCGTTGTTGCCTGTGACCCAAGAGCTAGGAGCGCCTCTTATTTTTCGTTCATGGAAGCCAGGAGATCGTTTGCAGGAAAGTTCTTTCAAGACGATGGAACCTCTTTCAAATGCGCCTCTCTATGATCCAGAAGTTATTCTTGTCCCTCTTCTTGCCTTTGATGGACGGGGGCATCGCTTGGGATATGGCGTAGGGCATTATGATCGAACAATACAATGCTTACAAAAAAAGAAAATCAGTATTTTGACAATTGGCGTGGCTTTTGAGGTGCAGCGCGTGAATGAACTTCCGATGGCTTCTTACGATCAACCTCTTCATTGGGTGGTGACTGAGGAAAAAGTCTATAAATTTATATAGGTCAAATATACCCAAAGAATTTCAAAAGCTGGGTAAGCAGATGAGTGGTGAGTCCCACGCAGCGTACGCGAAGTGCGTGAGCAAGACGAATTTCGAAGTTCAACGCGACCCCAGATTTTGAAAGGTGAAGAGTGTATGAAAATTTTGTTTTTGGGTGATTTGGTCGGACGTCCTGGCCGAAAGGTTGTCACTGAAAATGTCCCTGCGCTTCGCGAAAAATTTCAACTGGATGCCGTTATTGTGAATGCTGAAAATGCAGCCGGGGGCTTTGGCATTACACCTGAGATATGTGAAGAGCTTTTTGCGGCTGATATCGATATTCTGACAACGGGCAATCACTTTTTTGATCAAAAGCAGATTGCAGAATATCTTGAATGGCAACCTTGCTTGCTTCGCCCTGTTAATTATCCTGATGGAACGCCTGGAAAAGGGATTGTCCGTTATGTATTGCGCAATGGTCAGACGATTATCGTGATGAATGTGATGGGCAGGCTTTTTATGCCGCCTGTGGAAGATCCCTTTGATGCAATAGAGGAAGCCCTAAAGACATACAGGCTGAAATATGATGGCATTGATGCGATTATCATTGATGTTCACGCTGAAACCCATAGTGAAAAAATATCGATTGCCCATTTGGCAGATGGAAAAGCCAGTGGCGTTTTTGGCACTCATACTCATATTCCCACTGCGGATGCACGTATTTTGACTCGAGGAACGGCCTTTATAAGTGATGTGGGGATGTGCGGTGATTATGATTCTTCTGTGGGGATGGATCTGGACATTTCGCTTGCGAGATTCAGAAAAGTTGTTCCCATGCCTCGTCTTGAGCCTGCTATGGGTTCTGCGTCATTGGGGGGTGTTTATATTGAAACAGATGAGCGCACAGGATTAGCCATCAAAATTCAGCCTTTTCGTTGGGGAAGAATTTTGGAGCCGACTTGCTTTCTCTCTGAAAAAGAGAGTATGTTTTAGAAGAAATATTGAATGATAGTTGATAATTAAGATGAGATGCGCTGCTTATTGCACTGCGGGTTCCTACGACTTACAAGGGTTATTAAATAATCTTTTAGGTGGTTCTTCTTCGACGCTTTACGAAGGTTCCTTGCATTTCAGGATAAGAGATGGGGATGTTTTCTTCTTTTCTTTTGGTTCGGTGGTTTTTTGGAATTTTTCTGAAATCGAAGAACATGAGATTCTTAAGAAAGGAAAGGCATTTGAAAAAGATTCTCTCCTTCGTATGGAATTTGATGAATTTTCTTTTGAATATGGCAAACCGGCAAAAGTTTTTCAGGATCAAATTATTCTTGAACATCCTGAGGACGTCTTAAGTAAGCTTTCTGTTTCACATGGATTGGCGCAATCACTCAAACTTATCTTTTTTGAAACACGTATTGAGACTGTTATTGAGGGCGTAGAAAAGATCACAGAGGCAATGGCTCGGCAGGGCAAAGTTCCTCTCTCTCGTCGAGAAATCGGAAAGAAAATCGGCAAACTTTTTTTTGAGCGTAATTCTATTAACCTTCATTCAGATTTTTTAAATCCTCCTGAGTTTTTTTGGGAATATCCAGAATTAGAACCGCTCTATCAGTTGACAGTTAAGGATTTGGAGATTCGTTCACGCACTCAAACCCTGAATCGTAAACTGGATATTATGCACGATCTTTATCAGATTCTGGGAGACGAACTTAATCATCGGCATACAGCAAAGCTTGAATGGATTATTATTATCCTGATTATGATTGAAGTCTTATTAGCGATCTCTAACAAGGTTGAGTTGTTTTGGAAATGGTGAAGAATTGACAACCTGCGGAAATCATTTCTTCAATAACGGTGAATTTTCCTGTTTGTAAAAGCCACCAGCCATCACATCTATCTCCCCATATATAGCTAACAACATA
>BBVC01000051.1 GCA_001192655.1 Caedimonas varicaedens | reverse complement strand
CACTCCAACACCGAAGAGATCCGCTGTTTCAGCAAAACTCAAATTTTTCTTCTTTTTTACAGATAAAACACGAAGTCTAAAATCTAATGAATAGGTCATGGAATAATCCTCTTAAAAATTATCCATAATATAACCATTTTAAAGGTTTTTAGCTATAAAGTGAGGCGCATTTTTTCTGGAATATTTCATCGAATCCTTTCCTTATTGATCAAGGAGACTCTTAAACTTTTCCAATAGAATAGCAACTCATGAGAGGTGGGGCGAACGATGGGTTTTGAACCCACGACCTCCAGTGCCACAAACTGGCGCTCTAACCAACTGAGCTACGCTCGCCACAACAAGAAACTTTTAACTCCTTGTACTGTTGGCGTCAAGGCAATGATTAAATTATTCGTTGTCTTTATAATTTAAGAGAAAGTTTGCGCTGGTATTTTTCTGAACCGATTGTCAAGCTCAATAAGGCTTTGAACGCCCTTCAGTCCTTTTTCATGATTATAGGGTTCAAACCATGCGTGCAGAATTTCTTCTGCAAGTTTCCTTGTCATAAGCTGGTTTGAAAGTGCCAGAACATTAGCATGGTTCCATAAGCGTGCGCCTCGGGCAGTTTCTGAAGTTGTGCAGAGAGCTGCCCGTATTCCCGGAATCTTGTTAGCGGCTATAGAGATTCCCGTTCCTGTCCAACAAAGAAAAATTCCTTCGTCGCAAGAGCCATTGATAATTGACTGAGCAGCCTTGTCGGCGACTTCTACCCAGGGTTCTTCCCGATGAGACGCGCAGGCGCCGAACAAATCAACTTGATGCCCCAGCGTATGTAGTATCTGGATAATAATATCTTGATGAACAGGATAATACTCATCGCTGGCCAGCACTATCTTCATGGAGAGATCCTCTTTGATTTAGAATGTAGTAAAAAGAATTTTCACATGTTTTTTCTGAATTTTCAAGAGGAACAGGCATTCCCTGATCATAGAAGCTTCTTCATTTGCATTCACTTAAAAACTAGTGGTACAGTGGGGAAATTTTGTTTATAAGCGACATTTTATGAATGTCTAACCGCACCAATCAGGAGAAGATATATGGCATCAACCCCTCTGGGATTAATGGATCATGAAACGTCCAAGGAAAAAAGCGGTTTTTTACCGTGGATGGTTTGGGGATGTGGTGGGCTTTTTTATTTTTATCAATTTATCATTCGTACCTCCCCCAGTTACATGACAGATGACCTTATGCAAGCTTTCCAAATACAAGGGTTGACTCTGGGTGTTTTGACTTCCTTTTATTATTACGCTTATTCTCCGATGCAGATTCCGTTGGGACTTATGCTGGATCGTTTTGGCCCTCGTCGTGTATTGATTGCATCGTGTGGCCTTTGTGCCCTGGGTTGCATCCTGTTTGCTTCATCCTATCATTTGACAATAGCCTGTACAGGTCGCTTTTTAATGGGGATGGGATCAGCTTGTGCCTGGATAGGGAGTATAAAGCTAGCAACATTATGGTTTCCTTCTGATCGGGTTGGAATGATTATTGGCTTAACTATGTTCCTAGGCACGATGGGGCCTTTTTTTGGTGGGCCTATCGTTGCCAATGTTGTTGATCATATGGGATGGCGACAAACAATGTATTTATTGGGGGGGATAGGAGCCTTACTGATCGCTTTTATGTGGATACTTTTATCTGATCGACCTCAAACTGCGATGGCTGTTCCAGAAAATTCCCAACCCGTAGAGTCAATAGCAAAAGGCCTTCAAGTCGTCTTTCTTTCTCCTCAAGTCTGGATCAATGCAGTTTATGCTATGCTTATGTATGTGCCTCTTGCTGCGTTTGCTGATTTATGGGGTGTTACCTTTATTCAGGATCTTTATCAAATTGAAACGCCTCTTGCTGCAAGCGTTATTTCTTCTGTCTTCTTTGGGGTCAGCGTTGGCGCTCTTGTGACCACTTATTTATCTGACAAGGTTGGCAGTCGTCGCCTCCCTATGACAATAGGGGCTATTGGATCATTGATTATTTATTGTATTATCATTTACATTCCTGGGGTCCCTCTCACAGTTATGTATGGCTTAACCTTCCTTACAGGATTTTTCTTTACAGGACAGCTGATGTGTTTTGCCTCAGCTGTTGATATGGTTCCGTCTTCCTCAAGTGGTGTTGTCGTAGGGTTTACAAATATGGTTGTCATGCTCAGCGGTGTTATTTTTCAACCCTTTGTGGGATGGCTTCTGGACCTCAGTCATCATATATCTGAAGATGCATCTTCTCGCGTATCACTTTATGCAATACACGATTGGAGATTTTCCTTGACGTCTCTTGTTATTTGTTTGGCAGTTGCTCTCTTTTTAACTCTCTTTATCAAGGAAACTCATCCCAAAAAGCATGTATTGCACAAGCATTCAGAGAGAGAGAGTCGCTAAATTTTATCAGAAAATTACTTGAATCAAGCAATATGGAAAAGACTTTGAAAAATTCGCAGATAAATTCTTTGTTAGTAACAGGTGCCGCGGGTTTTATTGGTGCACATCTTTGTCAGGCTCTGTTGTTGAGAGGTTATAACGTTATTGGTGTTGACAACCTTAACAATTATTATGATGTGACTCTGAAGCAGGATCGTCTGAAAAATCTTCAAAAGTTTCCGAACTTTTGTTTCTATCAATTGAATATTCATGATCGACAAGTGAGTAATCGAAGATTCTCTAGGTAAAACGGCTATTTTGGACTTTCAGCCTTTGCAAAAAGGAGACATAATCGCTACTTACGCAGATATAGAAGCGTCAAAACGGGATTTGGGATTTGAGCCACGCACCTCGATTGATGAAGGCATTCCAAAACTTGTTGAGTGGTATCGTCATTATTATGGGGTCTAGGAAGCCAATATAAAAACCCATGATCTTTCAACAAGATAGCAGGGAAATATGATGCAAGAACCTATTTTGAAAATTCAGTGGGAACGTTTTAAAAATCACATTGATATCGATATCTCAAAAGCGACAAAATTAGTCTCTCCTTGGACAACTCATAAAATAAAATCCCTGGAGCTGTTGTCTGGAGGATGTACCAATACTAATTATAAAATTGTTTTTGAAGATATATCTCCTGTTGTTCTGCGCATTTATGTGAGAGAGAAAGGAGCTTTACAGCGGGAATACAGGTTGAATCAATTAGTCAAAAATATCGCCCCAGTTCCTGCATTCCTTTATATTAATCATTCGGGATCTTTCATCGACTATGACTATGCTCTTACAGAATGGATAGATGGGACATTGATGCGTGATGTTTTGTTAAGTGAGAGTGAGAGAGCCATAAGTCAATGCGCTTTTTCTGCAGGTCAACATCTTGATAGACTGAGAAAAATCAAATTCAGACAAGGGGGATTTTTCGAGAATAATCTTGTTGTCAGACCTTTTAAGGAAGCAGAAAAATATCTCCCTTTTGGTTTGATTCGCCTGAAAGATGAATCTGTCCAAAACAGTCTTTCTTTAGATACTTTAAGTGAATTGAGACATATTCTTGAACGCTATGGATATTTATTGCCTGATATAGCTAACAACATATAAAACGGTCATATTTTATTATCCTGAAATAATTGCTCGATAGAACACCTTTTTTTGCGTCTAATTGCTTTTGCTTGTGCCCATTTATGCTCGATGGGATTAAAGTCTGGAGAATAAGGAGGCAGATACAGCACGATATGCCCTGCCTCAGCAATTGCTTTTTGCATCG
>BBVC01000050.1 GCA_001192655.1 Caedimonas varicaedens | reverse complement strand
CGGCTGTCAAAACGGGAAGTAACCTGAAAGCTGATACGGGTGGGAAAGTTTGCCTTGATTGTTCCCGTAATAACATCTACAGAAGGCCGCTGGGTTGCCATAATCAGGTGAATTCCTGCAGCTCGCGCCATTTGGGCAAGCCTTTGAACAGTCGCTTCTATATCCTTGCCTGCAACCAGCATGAGATCAGCCATTTCATCGACCACAACCACAATATAGGGCAAGGGCGTTGTGTCCAGAGGCTGAGTTTCAAAAATAGGACGGCCGGTTTCACTATCAAAACCTGTTTGCACTTGACGCGTTAGTTCTTCTCCCTTAGCAAGCGCTTGGGCAAGTCGAGTATTATACCCTTCAATATTTCGGACGCCAAGTTTTGACATTGCCCGATAACGGTCTTCCATTTCCTTGACAGTCCATTTGAGAGCAAAAACAGCCTTTTTAGATTCAGTCACGACAGGAGAAAGTAAATGGGGAATTCCGTCATAGACTGAAAGTTCAAGCATCTTGGGATCGATCATAATAAAGCGGCAATGATCAGGAGAAAGCCTGTAAAGAAGAGAGAGAATCATTGTATTGATGGCCACAGATTTTCCTGATCCTGTCGTTCCTGCTACAAGCAAATGAGGCATGCGCGCCAGGTCAGCAATGATGGGGTTCCCTCCTATGTCCTTACCCAGGGCAAGAGGCAATTTTGGTCCAGAGACTTCATAATCATGACTTGTCAGAAGTTCTCGCAGATAAACAGTTTGTCGTACTTTATTGGGAAGCTCGATGCCGATGGCATTATGTCCGGGGATCACGGCAATACGCGTAGACAGTGCACTCATGGAGCGTGCAATATCGTCTGCAAGACCAATGACGCGCGAAGCCTTGATACCGGGTGCTGGGATCAACTCATAGAGCGTTACAACTGGCCCGGGATGTACTTTTGTGATTTCTCCCCGAATACCAAAATCCTCAAGTACTGTCATCAGATCTCTTGCGCTTTCAAACAGACTGGATTCATTGACAGAAGATTCCGTATTTTCTCTAGGAGATGGTGTTAATAATCCCAGTGCAGGAAGCTGATACGTGCATTGCAGATCCAGTTCAGGTTGGGGAGTGGCTTCAGTTTTGGATCGCTCTCTGGATTTGGCCGAAACAACCTTAAGGTTTACAGGAGAAGGAGTTGAAATATTCTTTTCTTTTTGACTGGCATTCAGAGAGAAGAGTGAAGGTTCTGTTTCCCGGTCTTTCTCTGTTAAGGGAATATCTTTTTGCTCTTCTTCATCATTTTTCTGTTTAAGGGGAGAGAAGACTTTTTCCATCATTCGATGCTTGATGATTGAGTGCTGATAAGTTCCCTTAAAAATCTGTTGCAAATAATGCCAGCTGCCAAATGTGCCTAAATAGAGAAATCTTAAGAGCGCGCGTCCATCTTCAAGCGTAAGATTAAGAGCAAAAATTGTAAATAAGGTTGTTAAGAGAAAAAGTCCTGTTGTTATCTGCCCTGTTGAAAGATGAAAATCTAGGCTTTCCAATAAGGCAGGAATAAAGGAAAGTGAAAGGATTCCACAAGTGCCTCCTATTTCGATATTATGGGAAAAGAGGTATGTCATCAGGGAACTGAACATAATCTGGGATAAGGGAATAAAAACAAGTCTCCGGAAAAAAGGACGGCTGGAGCTTGTTTGGAAAAAAGCAAATAATCCATTAAGAAATAAAGCAAAAATAGAAAAGAAACTTGTTTTTCCAAAAAATTGAATCAGGATATCCGCACAAATAGCCCCTGAGTATCCGCCCAGGTTTTGAACCGGACCATCAACAACTGTATTCCATGAAGGGTCGGAACGATCGTATGTGATGAAACTGGCGAAAAGGAAGAGCGCCATAAAAATAAACAATAATCCACCAGCCTGACGAACATAATTTTTTATGATTTTTTTTGTGATCAGCATGGAGGAAGAAGAATAACTTTTCTTAACAAATTTCATCAGTACAATTCTCTGATTCTTTCTTGCGCAATCCTAACCGAACCGACGCATAAATACTAGGCAGATTATTGAGTTTTCCAGATTTCTTTAAGGTTTTGTATCGTTGCGGAGGAGAGGTGGTGCCGGATGTCGGATTCGAACCAACGACCTACTGATTATAAATCATAAGGTTTAACTTATTTTTCTTTATATGAAACTCTATAATTCTTTACAAATCCTATATAATAAGCTAGTTACGAATGGATGCTCTTTGATAAAAATATACCAGATTGCACCTCTAAAGTATACCCTGTGTATACCCAAATGTTTTAGAGGAACGTGAAAAAAAGAGCTGACTCTTTGAATTTTTATCATTGGAATTGAACGGATAAGGAGAAATCATGAAACAACAAGAGAACAGTTTTAACTTTACGAAGAAGACTCTGGATAGCCTTTCTTTGCCTGAAACAGGTAAACGTCTTTATTTTTATGATACCAGGATACGAGGATTGGAATTGATGGTGACTGAGCAAGGAACCAAATCCTTCAAGGTCTACCGCAAATGCAATGGCAAGCCTGTAAGAGTTACTCTGGGTAAGTATCCTGAAATGAGTGTTGAAAATGCTCGTAACAACGCTCAGCGGGTTATTGCAGAGATGCTCAGGGGTAAGAATCCTAACTCAGAGAAGAAGAACCTCCGAGCTGAAATATCTTTTGGAGAGATGTTTTCTCTTTTCATGGAACGATACAGCAAGCAGAACAAGAAAACCTGGAAGACGGATGAGAAGGACATCCTCCGCTTTCTTGGTCACTGGTTTCAAAGAAAGCTATCTTCTATTACCAAACAAGATATCCAATCTCTTCATGAAAAGATTAGGAAAGAGAATGGTCTTTATCAAGCTAATCGACTATTAGCAAGAATTCACATTATCTACAACAAAGCTATTGAGTGGGGTTGGAAAGGAACCAATCCAGCACAAGGAGTCAAGAAGTTTAAAGAGAAATCAAGAGATAGATTTCTTCATCCTGACGAATTACCTCGCTTCTTTGAAAGTCTGGATGCAGAAGAAAATGATGCCATTCGTGACTATATCTACATTTCTCTTTTAACAGGAGTGAGAAAATCCAATGTTCTTTCTATGCGCTGGGAAGACATCCATCTTGAACGGAGAGAGTGGCTGATACCGGAGACCAAGAATGGTGAATCCCTGCGTGTTCATCTGATTGAGAAAGTCATTGATATCCTGAAAGACCGTGCCCAAAAATATGGTCAAAGAGAATGGGTCTTTGAAGGATATGGGGTGACAGGTCATCTGGTCGAACCGAAGGCAGGGTGGAAAAGGATTCTGCAACGGGCGTGTATCAAAGACTTGAGACTCCACGATCTTAGAAGAACGTTGGGAAGCTGGCAAGCAGCTACTGGAGCGAACAGTTTCATGATTGGTCAGTCACTGGGACATAAAAGCCCGCAATCCACGGCAGTTTATGCCCGGTTGAACATTGATCCTGTGAGAGATTCTGTGGAAAAGGCAACACAGGCTATTTTGAATCACGCCTCAAGATAGAATTTTCATAATCCTTGAATTCTTTGCGATTTAGCGATTTTGGCAGTATTTTGCCGTTTCTTGTTGCGAAAGAGTTGCGATTCTTTGCGAATCCTTGCGATTTCTATATAGGTGTAATTATGCAAGAATTGTATCATATCAGACCAGAAAAAAGAAAATGCAAGTCAGTCATGTAAAGTAGAATGTTAAGTATTTCTTCTAAATATTTTCTCTAAATCTCTTTTGCGAAGAGAGAGATAAGTGGGTCTCCCATGATTGCATTGACCTGAATAATTTACACCTTCGATTTCTCGGAGAAGCTTATTTAATTCTTGGAGACTTAGCTTTTCTCCTCCTCTTATACTTAAATGGCAAGAAAGAGTTGAGCAAAGCTGGTGTACATGCTCATTTAATCGTAAAGGCTCGCCAAACTCTATAATTTCTTCAACTAAATCGCTGAGCAAAGATTCTACGTTGATCTCACCCAATATCTCTGGAATTCCTTCAACCCTCAAGAATTGAGGATAATCCTTGAAATTGATGTTAAGCCCAAAAAGTTTTAATTCTTTCTGATATTTGAGAAGAACATCGAACCTTTTGGCAGGATCAAATTTAAAGTTTAAGGGCGGGTTTAAAGGAGTAATTTTTAATCCCCGGCCTTTTAGACTTTCTTTTATCTCTTCATAAAGGATACGTTCATGGGCCGCATGTTGATCAATAATAAAGAATTTCTCTTCTCCTTCTGAAATAATATAAGTGTTATAGATTTGCCCAATGGCTTGCCCCAGAGGGTATTGCCTGTATGAAATATCAAGCGACTCATTTAAAGAAAGGTGACCTTTATTTTTCCTTCTAAATTCTTCGCGGAGATTTTTCTTGCTAAAAGGAACTATGCCACTGAAATCTCCTGAGTCAAATGAACTGAAGGTTTCCTCGCCAAAGCTTGTTGAAACTGCAAATCTCGTTTTTGTGAGTGTTTCCTTTAAAATATTTTTGATGGTTTCCTTGACGAACTCTGCTTCCTTGAATCTCACTTCATATTTTTTAGGATGAATGTTGATGTCTACATATTCTCCTGGAATATCAAGAAACAAAGCAAGCATAGGATAACGATTCCGAAATAATAGACCTTCATAAGCAACCCTTATAGCGGAAGAAAGTAATTTATTATTGATGGGTCTGCCATTTACAAATAAATACTGAAAATTAGCTGTAGACTGAGTAAAGCTGGGAAGGCTTATGAATCCCTTTAACCTTATATAGCCCCTCCTTTCCTCAATCATAAGAGAATTATCTTTAAATGCTTCTCCTAAAACATCCGCTATTCTGTCTTCAAAGGAAGCAGCCAGAAAATTAATAATCGTCTTTTTGTCATTATTCAGATTGAACGCAATTGAAGGATAAGCCATCGTCAGACGCTTGAAGGTATTTAAGATACCTTGGAATTCCCATTCAGGAGTCTTTAAAAACTTGAGCCGATTAGGTGTTTTATAAAAGAGATCCCTGACTTCTACGTGGGTACCTGTTGTACAGATGGAAGGTTTAAAACTTGCAATGGATTGATCCTCAAATTGAACAAACCATCCCCATTCATCTTCTTTACATTTACTCGTTATAGACATCCTGCTTACAAAAGAAATAGAAGGTAGAGCTTCACCTCTAAATCCCAAAGTTTGAATATTCTCTAAATTATCAGCCGTAAGTTTAGATGTTGTATGATGCTTAACAGCTAATTCTATGTCTTCCAGGCACATTCCCGTCCCATTGTCCTTGACACTAATATAACTTTCTCCTCCGTTATGAAGCATCATCCAGATAGAGGAAGCTTGAGCATCTATAGCATTTTCCAGTAATTCCTTAACGATGGAATAAGGTCGATCGATAACTTCCCCTGAAGCTATTTGGTAAATGAGTTGAGAAGGCAGGATACGAATAGGCATACTCACTCCTTCTATTGGAATTTGAAAACGTTATTTAAATTAAATGCCGAGTCAATATTTTTATCAAGTCAATAGTAAAAAATTCATAAATTTCTTCTCTATCAGTTTGTTTTTAAAGAATAAAGTAATCTCAAAATACAGCTTGCTTTTTTGCTATTCAATACCCCTCTTAAAAATGACAGATGGTGAGAATTTTAATATAAAAGATCAAAGACTATTATTTGCAGTTTGCAAAACTTCCAGAGTGTGTTGAGCGATATCTATAACGTGGTCTTGAACAGTAATTTCCAAGATACGATCGTGACGTCCTCGGAGTTTACTCCAGTCTTCGAAGCTATACAGTAACATATTAGTAAAGGTATTAAGTCCGCGACGGGCCGCTTTCCGTAAGGTGGAACCTGAATTAATTGGGCAAAATTCTATACGTGGGGCGTGTGCTTCTGCAAGGCTGAGAGTGTCTACAACGATAATTTCACGAGGTCTGTTACGATTAAGGCGTGCACCAAGCAAACGATTCAGTCCCTCTTTGCTTGCCCAGAAAAATACACGAGTATTAAGCATACGAAGCCAGTCAGCAGGTGTCAAATTATCGTTCAGACAGTTTGCCAATACCTGTTCATTAAGAGGTAAGTTGTCATTGATAATAATGCGCCCATGTTCCGGATGTTCAAGCGGTATCGGCAATAGCCTGGGCTTAGCTTCAATAATTATTCTTTGTAAGTTATCAATTTCAAATAATTCAAGAAGGCAACGTGTCGACAATAATCCGTTTTTTTTAATACTCGACCAAGCTCCCGGTTCTGTGATGTGGTAGAGCTGTGGATGACGCAACGCTAATTCTTTCGGTGTCATAGAAACATGACCTATCGTCTCATACTGATTTTAGAGCAAGTGCTTAAGTGTAATCATTATTGGAAAAGAAGTACAATAGGAAAGACATGCTCACCACTCAAGATTTTTTGAAGATTCCTTTCTCCAACATTTTTTTGTCTCTAATAAAATTACGAGAAAAGTCCCTAATTTTTATCTAAGAGTAAATTTTTACTCTTATGCCAAAAATATGCTAAAAGCTTTTATCATATATGAATGAATAACAAGGACAGCTTATGGATCGTCTTAACTGGGGAAAATTAAAAACTTTTTATAGAGTAGCTTCTTGCGGAAGTTTTGCACGTGCTGCGGCAAAGCACAATATTACGCCGACGGCTCTTAGTAAGATGATAAAAAGCTTAGAGCAGGAACTAAATTGTCAGCTTTTTACGAGAAGCGAGAACGGACTCGAATTGACCCCTAAAGGGCAACTTCTTTATCAAGATGCGATCAGGATTTCAAATATGTTGGAATTTACAGAGGAAAAAATTCTAAACGGCCCAAAGAAAATAAAAAACCATTTGAAGTTGGTAGTTTCAGCTGGTTCTTCTACCATGTATATTTCTCGTTTTATTGACTCTTTTATAAATGCTCATCCTAATATATAGCTAACAACATA
>BBVC01000049.1 GCA_001192655.1 Caedimonas varicaedens | reverse complement strand
TATCTTCTTTAAGGGCATCCATATTAAGCTTAGTGGCTGGTTTATGACGATGTGTCTGAGGCTCAGGCTTCTTGACCCATCTGACAAGACTGGTCACTCCAACACCAAAGAGATCCGCCGTTTCAGCAAAACTCAAATTTTTCTTCTTTTTTACAGATAAAACACGAAGTCTAAAATCTAATGAATAGGTCATGGAATAATCCTCTTAAAAATTATCCATAATATAACCATTTTAAAGGTTTTTAGCTATATTTATTGACCGTCATGTAAATCGAGTCTTCATGGGATATGAAATAGAAACAACGTGGTTTCTATCATTGAATCCCTTCTTAATTATAGTCCTTGCCCCTGTATTTTCCACACTCTGGATTCAGTTGGGGAAGCGTAATCTTGAACCCATCACCCCCACTAAATTTTCTTTGGCTCTGTTTCAGGTAAGTTTAAGTTTCTGGTTTTTGAAGTTAGGAGTCCAAGAAGGCACAGATAACGGTATGACATCGATGGTGTGGATCATTCTCTCTTATTTTTTTAGAACCACAGGCGAGCTTTGTTTAGCTCCGGTTGCCTTGTCTATGTTCACGAAATTGGCTCCCTCCCGTCTGACAAGTTTTATGATCGGGAATTTTTTCTTGTCTATCGCTTTTGCTCAATTTTTTGCCCAGCAGATTGCCAAATACTTTACAGCAGCCCATGAAATTAAAGCCGTTGCTCATGTTTATGACAAGACATCTTCCTTCCTTATTTTTGGTCAAATATTTGAATTCTTAATATATTTACCCCTTATCGCAGGAATAATTATGTTCTTTGTTTCTTGGTATCTAAAAAGTATATTCAAGCAAGTATGAATGAACGTGCTTCAGATGAGGTAGCTTGATGAAAAACGTTATACTTCTTAATAGCCGTAGTCTGCATTTTTACGATTTTGAAGAATTAAAAAAGAACTATGACTTAAGAATATCAGCGGTTGTTTTTGATACGGCTTATAACGACTTATCAAATGAAGTAAAAGAAAGTCTTGATAAGATTCACATTTTACCTGATATAGCATCGGATCAACAGAAGTTTCCTGCTTTTCCTGAAGATTTTTTATGCTCTCTTATAGAGAAAGAGCAGGCTCAATTTAAGGATACCTGGATTGTCGCTGCAGATGAATTAAACAATTTAACCGCTTCTTTCTTAAGAAATAAATACAATCTACCAGGTACAACATATCCTATTATTTTGAATTATAGAGATAAAACGCTTCAAAAAAATCTTTTAAATCAAAGTGGGATTTGTATACCGAGATTTATGGCGTTAGAGAGAAAGGATTTTGTAGGCAAAATAAAATTTAGCTATAAGCAAATTGTTCATACTTTGAATTTACCTTTTATTATAAAGCCGAATGACATGTTCGGTACAATAGGTGTTGAAAAAATTAAATCTTATAAACAATTTTGTAACTACCTTAACAAATTCTTTCATTTTTCTAATTTTATCGTTGAAGAATTTATTTATGGTCAACTTTATCATTATGATTTCATTATAAAAAAAAATGAATACATTTTTACCGAAGTTTCTGAATACCTTCATAATGGTCTATCTTTTCTAGAGGGATACAATCATGGGAGTCTTTTACTGGCTCCTGATGACCCTATAAGGTCATCTATTATCGAATTTTGTAAGAAGGTGAATGCGCTTTTAGGGATTAAGTCAGGATGTGGTCATTTCGAAGTTTTCGTCACCAAGGAAGGAGAAATTGTTTTTCTTGAAGCTGCTGCTCGTCCTGCCGGCTCAATGGTTCCTTTAGTATTTACCAGAACATTTCAAAAAAATTATTTAAATGCTGCTTTTCTTGCGGAGATAAACGAGAACCCAGGGATTTTTTATGAGCCAATAGAATACTATTTTTGGTCATTTTTTCCTAGAAAATTAGGCATTATCAGTTCTTTCAATCCACCTCCTCTTAAAAGTCCTTATAGTGTTGAGTGGTTTATTGCTATTGGTGATATTTTGTATAAACCTTCTTCCATAGCAGAAAAAGCTGGGATTCTTTTAGCTAAGAATAAAAATTATAAGGTTTTAAAAGCTGATTTTTATTTACTTAGAAACTTCATGGCTGTAGAAGTTGATAAACTCTCATAATGCAGCAAAACTTTGTTTTAAAAAATCACTTAAAATTTTAATATTCTCATTTTCGTAGAGCACTTCATCAATAATTATATGATATGCGTATATTTCACCTGAAATCTGAGGAAGAACAGGAACAAGATTATACTTTTTTACATCAGGGTGTTGCTTTGGAACAGTAATAATGCCTACTCCCTTATGTGCCAAGTAACATCGACCAAAGTTAGCATCCGCTTCAAATACAGGAGTTCTTTGCTCTCCTGTGGGTAGTCCAATTTTTAAATGCCAGTTAAGCTCGGCAAATAATTTCTTATCCCGACTAAATCCAATTAAACGATGGTGGTTCAAATCATCTATAGTTAAGGGTGTCCCAAATTTTGAAAGGTAGTCCTGAGAAGCAAAAAGTTTAAGCTCCATATTAATTAAAAATTCTTGTTTATATCCATTTAGTCCTTTAATGAAAGGATGGATTAAGATATGACCGGCTAGTTTCTCATTTAGAGCCATATCGTCATAAGATATCACTTCTAAAAATATAGCTAACAACATATAAAACGGTCATATTTTATTATCCTGAAATAATTGCTCGATAGAACACCTTTTTTTTGCGT
>BBVC01000048.1 GCA_001192655.1 Caedimonas varicaedens | reverse complement strand
CCGATGTTGACACAGCAGGTGAAAGAGATTATGAATGAAGATAATCGTCTTCAGGGAACGTTAAAAGTGGCACTATCTCCTGAACTTTGTTCTTCCTCTCTGATTAATTCTCTCTCAGGCTTTATTAAAGAGTACCCTGCTATAAACTTATATATTAAAGAAACGGGTCATATCTCTGCTTTTGACGTGTCTGAAGGGAATGTGTTGATCTATCCTTTCATCAAAGAGAGAGAAGATTTGATCCAGCATCCTCTTGCGACCATCACTTATGGTTTATATGCGAGTCAAGCGTATCTTGATCAATCCGGCATTCCTCAAAACCTGGAAGACTTGAAGAATCATCAACTGATTGGTTCCAAAGTCACCACCTCTCTTTTCCCTGATATTGCTTCTTTTGAAACAACAAAGACTCCAGAGAAGGGAAAACTTTTAATAGAGATCAATTCTGTGACTGCAAGAATTCAGCTTGCGGCAGAAAATCTCGGCATCATTGCCGCACCTAAAGATCACCCTGCCCTCAAACAAGGAAACTTGATCCGGATTTTGCCTGATATTCCTAATCCTACATTAGATATCTGTTACATCTATCCAAAACAATTTGAACCTCTCAAACGAATTAAAATCTTGGGCGATTATCTGAAAACAAAGCTGAACGAATAATACAATAAATCTTCAAATTATAGAATTTATCCCATTCTTCTATTCCTTCTTTACTATAGAAGGCAGATCTACCAGACAGAAAATGCCCTTACCGAGAGACTTGATATACCTAAGCTTTGCAAGCCTCTCCAGCAAAGGGTCAAGGACAGGAGTTTTTCTAAATTCATAGGGTCCACCACGCATGAGGGCTGCTCTCTCAAATACACCATCAGGATATTTTGCATATAGCCAGGTCAGTAATTTTTCTTCATCGGAAGCTCTGCTGTTCTTTCTGAGATAAAGGTGTTCGCTGATGTAGAAATTGACCAGATCAATAGCGATGTGTATGTTTTCAAGGGTGATTTCTGTGGTCTCCGGATTCTTGTAAAGGGTCAGAGTCGCTGCGATCCGCAAAACATTTTCTTGAGATTTGCTGACGAAATCCTTCACCTCGTGAAAGATTCCACCCAAGCTTAGACGACTTTCTCCGTATTCATAAAATTTCTTTAAGATGGCACGGCTTTTAGAAGAAGACCATGTCATCTCCTTTAATTTCAATCCTGAAGAAGGATCCCCTGCGAGGCTTTCTCCTGTGGGATCAGCCTTGTTGAATTCAATCCGTTCATAAAGAGAAAGAACTCTTTTATAGAATACGTCCAGTGTTTTCAAAGAGTGTTCAGCATGTTCAGGTTCAATCCAGGGTCTCGTTCCTGCAAGGGGTTTGGGAGAAGAGAGAAGTATGCGAGATATAAAGCCCTGACCTTCTGCAATGCCTCGTTCCATAAAACTCTTAAACACGCTGGGCTGAACGCTGATGTGAAGATTCAACCTTTGGTCTTTAAGAAAGAGTAATTCACTGTCTTTTCTGACCTGCTCTACAGGAGCTCCATCCCAGAGACGGGAGAGTCGTGCAAGGGTTTTAAGATGATTCTCTTTATTATTGGCATGACTGCCAAAAAACTCTCCGCCTTCTGACGTAGAGAGCATGACAAAAGGGAAGCCGTCATAAAAGAGTTTGATCAGGCCTTCCATAGTAGGATCAGATGTGACCAGGATAGGATAGCGTGGCGCTTCAGGTTCATGAAGTTGATTCAATCTGTCCCGCTTTTCCTGAGGAGAGAGTTTTTTAAAGCCCTTATCCTGAAAAAAGCTCTTCTTCTCTTCATCATAAACACCTTTCTTGTCTCTGTACCCTTTTTTCTGTTCTGCGTATTTTTTAAGCATGACCTGTTGGTATTGCGCTGTGGCTTTTAAAGCGATGTCATCAGCACTGGTTTTGCGCTCTCCTGAATCCGCAATGCTGATGAAAAAGCATGAAACAGGTTTAACCTGACCTTGGGGAAGTTTGATGTTGACTAACGACTGCACGGCATGATTGATGCTTGAAAAAAGGGCCGCAAAGCAGATTTCAAGAGGAGCTTGCATCACTGTCTGTAATGCCTGGACAGAGGCTTGCCACTCTTTGTTCAATGTACGAAGCGGAATAGACAATCCTTCCCCATTTTTCTCCTGAAGAGTGACGAGGTTGATAGAGGATAGCGTTTTGCAGGCTGTTTTGAAATTGCTCACTCATTTTACTCCGGACGTACTTTCTGCGATATTCCAATGGATCCCGTCGTTAACAATGGGCATGAAGATTTAATCCTGTGGAAAGTTTGAGCCCTGCATTCTGTTGTTAATGTAATCCAGAAGATCGGACATACGATAACGCGCCAGTCTGCCTACCTCCACCACAGGAAGATATTGCCGCTTTGTGGATTTCCATGTTGCCAGCGTACTCTCTTTAAGGCCAAGAAAGTTTGCAGCTTCTCTGCAGCTTAAAAGTCGATGAGTTGACAAGTCGTGTCTATGATCGTGCATAAGATGACCTCACATGTTGTTGAATGAAACAAGGATAACAACAGCAAGCATAAATAAAGGGAGAGAAAGAAAAAAGCTTCGCAGCTAACTTTCTGTAGTGTGCAAGTTAAAGAATGAATTAATATCATATAAATACAATTGCACATCTACTTCCGCAGAAAATATTGTGGAAGTATTCAAATATGTCAGGTTAATCAATAAGTTAGATTCTTGGCACTCTTTCCAAAGAATGAAGATGACATCAAAAAGCAAGCAAAGATGCAAGCTTTGATCGGTATCTACTCACTAGCCCGGATGTTTCATGAAGCTTTTTCTATACTTTTCATACATGTATAAGATTGATTATTATCATAGAATGAGATGATTTGTGAGTATTTTTGGCTACTTTTTGGGTTATTTTCTGATTTTAGACAAAGTTCCCCCTTTCCCCCATTGTTTTTTCCGTGCCGGGGTAGCACGTTGATTATTAAGTCGGGATAAGTTTCAAAAGAACTTGGGTAAAAAGTTCCCTGAAGGGATAGTGACTAGAGAGCATCAAGCGGATGCGTCGCGTGTTTTTCGTAATACGCATGGATCTTGTTTGTCAAAAAATCTACAGGAAATCTTTTCCGTCAATCCAAGTTTCTGATCTATCTGTTGGAGCAGAACAATCCCACCATCGCTTGTCACATCCCCACCCTCAAAATTAACCTCGATCTTCCGACCTTTAAAGGCAGGCAAACAAATAGGAGATGGAAGACAATCTGTCATGAGTAAATGTATCCTTAAAAACCTATAAAACAATTATTTAAGAACTTTTAATACTCAATATCATGAAATATTCGGGTTAGCTAAATGAATGTCTCTATATAGCTAATACTCTTTAAAATGATAAAAATAGTAAGAGATTTTTTCAGAATTTCAAAGGTTTAAAGATAAAAAATATGATCATTTTATAGCAGTTTAGCTATATAATTTTGTTTTCATGGTAAGAAAAATGCGTTGAAAAAAGAAAGCTTCACGATTGGAGAATTTTGCCGTATTTTCTTATTTGTAAACTGATTCACCGGGTACGATCCAGTATGAAAGAAGACATTCTTACCGTTCGTGAAGTAGCAGAAATGCTAAAGCTGGCAGATAAGACCGTCTACAGCTTGGTTTCAGACGGCGAAATACCAGGCTTTAAAGTCGGCGGATCATGGCGCTTTTCTAAAAAAGAACTCGAAAAATGGGTGGCAGCGCAAAACCGCAAGGCTAGCGAGAACAAGAAAGCCAGAAGTGACAAAAGCAAATACCTGGTCTGCCTCCTTGATCTGCAAGGCGCGGAACCGATTGCGTTAAAAAGGAATCTGGAATGACGAATAACAAAAAAGAACAGGAACGGAGTGCGCTACACGCGACGATCTGGCGAATTGCGAACGATCTGCGTGGGAGCGTGGACGGATGGGATTTCAAGCAATATGTCCTTGGCATGCTGTTCTATCGTTTTATCTCCGAGAACCTCTCCTCTTACATCAACGAAAAGCAACGCGAGGCAGGAGAAAAAGATTTTGACTATGCCGCGCTTGATGATGCGCAAGCAGAACATGGCCGTGAAATTATCCTTGAAGAAAAAGGATTCTTTGTTCACCCCAGTGAGCTATTCGAGAATGTTCGCAAACACGCCAGCGCCGATGCCAACCTGAATGAAACCCTTGAGAAGGTTTTCCATAACATCGAAAGCTCGGCCAAAGGAACAAACAGCGAAAGCGATATGAAGGGCTTGTTTGACGATATCGACGTCAACAGCAACAAGCTGGGCGCGACGGTGCCAAAACGAAATGAGGTTCTTGTCAAACTGATGAACGCCATCGGCGATCTGAACCTTGGCAATTATGGCGATAACTCAATTGATCTGTTCGGCGACGCCTACGAATACCTGATGACCATGTACGCCGCCAATGCAGGAAAATCAGGCGGTGAGTTTTTTACACCGCAAGAAGTTTCCGAATTGCTGACCCGCATTGCCGTTGCTGGCAAGACCGAGGTGAACAAGGTCTATGACCCCGCCTGCGGTTCCGGCTCTCTCCTGTTGAAGTTCGCCAAGGTGCTGGGCAAGGAGAATGTCCGCAATGGCTTTTTCGGGCAGGAAATCAATATCACGACCTACAATCTGTGTCGTATCAATATGTTCCTGCACGACATCAACTATGAACAGTTTGACATTGCGCATGGGGATACGCTGATCGATCCCAAGCATTGGGACGACGAACCTTTTGAAGCCATCGTTTCCAATCCGCCTTATTCAATCAGATGGGACGGCGATGCGAACCCGATCCTGATTAACGACGAGCGTTTCACTCCCGTCGGAATCCTTGCACCGAAATCAAAGGCAGATTTGGCTTTTGTCATGCACGCGCTTTCGTGGCTGGCAACGAACGGCACGGCGGCCATCGTTTGTTTCCCTGGAGTGATGTATCGCGGAGGATCAGAGCAGAAGATCAGGCAATACCTGATCGACAACAACTTCATAGAGGCGGTTGTTCAGCTTCCGCCCGATTTGTTCTTTGGCACGACCATCGCCACCTGCATCCTGGTCTTAAAAAAGAACAAGGCGGACAACAAGACGCTGTTTATCGACGGAAGCGCGGAATTCGTGCGCGGGTCGGCCAAAAACAAGCTGACAAACGCGAACATGAGGAAAATTCTCGATTGCTATACCAACAGGACAAGCCATGAACACTTTTCGCGCCTTGTGGAGTGTGCCGAGATTGTCGAAAAGGATTACAATATCAGCGCCAGCTCATATGTTGTGCAAAAGGACATGCGCGAGGTCGTGGATATAACGGAGCTAAATGCCCAAATCGCACAAATTGTTAAACGCCAAGTAGAATTACGCACGCAGATTGATGCAATTGTGGCAGACCTTGAAGGAGAAGCCTCATGAGCAGAATTGATGACCTTATCGCCAAGCAATGCCCAAACGGAGTGGAATTTAAGAAGTTAGAAAAGGTTTGTGATATTGCCAATAACAAAAGGAAGCCTGTTGAGTCTAGCTTGCGAATCTCTGGTCAAACTCCCTATTACGGTGCAAATAATATACAAGATTATGTCGAGGGTTTTACCCATGAGGGTAATTATGTATTGATTGCAGAAGATGGTTCAGCAAGTTTAGAAAATTATTCAATCCAATACACTGAAGGGAAATTTTGGGCAAACAACCATGTGCACGTTATAAAGGGAGGCAATGAACTAAATAACAAGTTTTTATTCCATTATCTTAGGAGCATGAATTTTCGTCCGTTTTTGTCAGGAGGAGAACGCGCAAAACTCACCAAAGCAAAAATGATTGAAATAAAAATTCCAGTCCCGCCACTTTCTATAGCT
>BBVC01000047.1 GCA_001192655.1 Caedimonas varicaedens | reverse complement strand
TATGTTGTTAGCTATATCCAGCAAGAGATTGTCAAAGTGTTAGATGCTTTCACAAAGCTGGAAGCAGAGCTGAAAGCAGAGCTGAAAGCAGAGCTGGAAGCCCGTCGCAAGCAATATAGCCACTATCGTGATAAGCTATTGAGCTTCAACGATAATATTAGGGGGGGGGTAAGCTGGAAGACAATGGGTGAAATTTGCATGAAGACAAATAATATCAAATGGAAAGAAAATGCAGGCAAAGATTACGCCTACATTGACTTGTCTTCTGTTAGTCGTGAAAACAACGAGATCACTGAAACGCAAAAGATCCATGCCAGTAATGCGCCAAGTCGCGCGCAACAAATCGTGTTAGAAGATGATATTATTTTCGGAACTACGCGCCCAACATTGAAACGTTTCTGCTATATTCCGAAGAAATATGATGGTCAAATTTGTAGTACTGGGTTTTGTGTGCTTAGCGCCGATAAAAAGCAAGTTTTGCCGAAATATTTGTACTTCTCTATAACGACCACCGCATTTAATGATTATGTTGAACGCAATCAGGAAGGCGCAGGCTATCCGGCGATATCTGACGCAAAGGTCAAAAATTTCAAAATCCCAGTTCCCTCAATGGAAGAGCAAGAACGCATTGTCTCTATCCTCGATAAATTCGATGTGCTGGTGAATGACATTTCAGAAGGCTTGCCCGCCGAAATCACCGCACGCCGTCAGCAATACGAATATTATCGCGATAAGCTGCTCAGCTTCCAAGAGGCCGCTTGATGACCAGTTATAATACAACCGCCGAAAACCCGAACAGCACGGTTGTTGCTGAATATATGCCTGTTGATACAGGCGCACAAGGCTATCAGTCTGAGTCGGAGCTTGAAGTTCAATTCATCCGCATCTTACAGACAAACGGCTATGAATATCTGACCATCAGAAGCAATGATGATCTTTTACAAAACCTCCGTACTCAGCTTTCGCGTCTGAATAACACCACATTTTCCGATGACGAATGGACGCAGCTTCTAAACAACTATCTTGCCTGCAAGAACGATTCCATCGAAGAAAAGACAACAAAAATTCAGGAGGATTATATCTATAACCTCCGCCGCGATGACGGCACGACGAAGAACATTCGCATTCTTGATAAGGACAACATTCATAACAACGCGGTGCAGGTCATAAATCAGTACGAGACCGAAGGCGCGCGTAAAAACCGCTACGATGTCACTGTTCTCGTCAACGGCCTTCCGATGGTTCATATTGAACTCAAGCGGCGCGGTGTTGCCATCCGCGAGGCTTTTAACCAGATCAATCGCTATCAGCGGGATAGCTTCTGGGCAGATAGCGGGCTGTTTGAGTATGTGCAGCTTTTTGTGATCTCGAATGGCACACATACTAAATACTATTCCAACACCACCCGCAGCACACACCTGAAGGAACAGGCGGGAAAAACGTCTGGCAAGAAAACCAGCAACAGCTTTGAATTCACCAATTGGTGGACAGATGGCAAGAACAAGCGAATTTCCGACCTTGTGGATTTTGCCAAAACATTCTGTTCCAAGCACACGTTACTTTCCGTATTGACGCGCTTTTGCGTGTTCACCACCGATAAATTGCTTTTGGTAATGCGTCCTTATCAAATTGCGGCAGCAGAGCGAATTCTTAACAAGATCGCGATGTCAACGAACCACAAACAGCTTGGGACGATTGATGCAGGTGGGTACATCTGGCATACAACAGGCAGCGGTAAAACGCTGACCAGCTTTAAAACCGCACAGCTTGCCAGCTGCCTTGACGGCATGGATAAGGTGATCTTTGTCGTGGATCGCAAAGATCTTGACTATCAAACGATGAAGGAATACGACAAGTTTGAGAAAGGTTCGGCCAACTCAAACACGAGCACGGCGATCCTAGCGCGCCAGCTTGCCAACCCAAACGCCAAGATCATCATCACGACGATCCAGAAGCTTGATCGCTTTATCTCCAAGAACAAGGGGCATGACGTTTTTGATGGGCATATCGTGCTTATCTTTGATGAATGCCACCGTTCCCAATTCGGGGATATGCATATGAAAATCATCAAAGCCTTTAAGAAATATCACATCTTCGGTTTTACGGGCACGCCAATCTTTGCTGTGAATTCAGGTTCTGGCGGCAATCCGCAGCTGAAAACCACAGAACAGGCATTCGGGCAAAAGCTGCACGCTTATACGATTGTTGACGCGATCAACGACGAGAATGTTCTGCCCTTCAGGATTGATTATATCAACACCCTGAAAATGAAAAACAATATTAAGGATAAAAAGGTTCGCGCCATTGATATTGAACGCGCGACCAATGCGCCCGAACGGATAGCGCAGGTTACTACCTATATCCTTGAACACTTTGACCAGAAGACCAAACGGAATGAACGCTACACCCTGAAGGGCAAGCGGCTGGCGGGCTTCAATTCCATCTTTGCTGTCAGCTCCATCGAAACTGCGAAAAAATATTACGCGGAATTCAAGAGCAAGAATACGGAACTCAAAATCGCGCTAATTTACAGCTTTGGCGCGAACGAAGCCGAATGCGAGGATGGCATTTTGCCAGACGAGGATTTTGATACTACTGCCTTGGATAAATCCTCACGCGATTTTCTGGATCAGGCGATTGCGAACTATAACCAGTCTTTTGCAACCAATTTTGATACCAGCGCCGATAAGTTTGAGAACTATTACAAAGACCTCTCGCAGAGGGTTAAAAACCGCGAGGTTGATTTGTTGGTCGTCGTCAATATGTTCCTGACTGGCTTTGACGCAACAACCTTGAACACCCTGTGGGTGGATAAAAATTTGCGTCATCATGGATTGTTACAAGCATTTTCCCGTACCAACCGCATTCTGAACTCGGTTAAAACCTTCGGTAACATTGTCTGTTTTCGTGATCTGGAAACGGCCACCAACGAAGCGATTTCCATCTTCGGAAATAAAGAGGCTGGTGGCATCGTCCTCTTGAAATCCTACGATGATTATTACAATTGCTGGGACAAAGACGGCGCGCATCAACGCGGCTATAAAGAGCTTATCGCAGAGTTAATTGAGCGGTTTCCTCTGCCGGTTCATATAGAAGGTGAGCAGGCAGAAAAGGACTTTATCAGGCTCTACGGCGCGATCCTGCGGCTTCGGAATATCCTTGCATCGTTTGACCAGTTTGAAGGCAACGAAATCCTGTCAGAACGAGATTTCCAAGACTATCAAAGCGCATATCTTGACCTCTACGATAAACTTCGCAAACACAAGGACGAAGAAAAGGAAATCATCAACGATGACATTGTTTTTGAGATAGAGCTGGTCAAACAAGTAACCATCAACATTGATTATATCCTACAACTGGTCGCCAAGTACCATAAGTCGCATATGAAGGATAAGGAGATCCTGACTACGATCGACAAGGCGATGAATTCAAATCTGGAATTGCGCAGCAAGAAGGAGCTGATAGAACGCTTTATCTATACTCTGAACGCCAACACCGATGTTGATCGGGATTGGCGGATATTCGCGGACGAGAGCCGGCAGAACGATCTTGAAAAGATTATTGAGGAAGAAAGCCTGAAGCCGGAGCAAACACGCAAGTTTATAGCCAACGCCTTCCGCGATGGCGAACTTAAATCAACGGGGACAGCCTTTGCTGGAATTCTGCCTCCCGTTCCTATGTTTGCCAAAGATAACACCCGCGCGAAGAAAAAATCTGTTGTGTTAGAAAAGCTTCGTACATTCTTTGAGAAGTATTTCGGGATATAGGGGTTTAGGAAACTCTGCTTAAATTTCGATTAGGGACATTGCCGAAGCTGATGCCGGATCAAGGCATAATCCTGCAATGCTACGGGAAAAGCCGCATCTGCGGGTGCGGCTTTGATTTCGTTGGCCAGCCTTTGCTGAAAATTCATGTCATACTTCCTAGCCCAGATATTTCATGAGTTTTTTTTATTTCTCTCAAAAATTCAGAGAGAGTGTGGTTTTTAGGTTATCTACGGCGGAAAACCAAAACTACAAATTTGTAATTGTTCGTTATCTGCCTCAAACTCATATGTATCAAGGATTTGAAGCCTATTTTTATGAAACTTGGTGAAATATCCAGGCTAGTCACCTTGTCTGCCTGCTCTTCAGGGTATAACTTTCTGAAGGGATTGAGCAAAATCGTCATCAATTTGTCGCTGTCTATCTTCAAAGGGTTCAATGATTATTGGGGAGTTGAGTCCCTTATCTCCCTGAACCCAGTCCGGAAAATATAAAAGCTGATGCTGCAAAAAAAGGGATTGTTGGCTGACATTATTGGTTCGGATAGCCAAAATCATGGACCTAAGGCAAGCCGAAGTATTTAAAAAGTCGTTAATGTTCTTCGGGTCATCCCACAAAAACGTCCCTTTTTGCTCTATGATATAAAAGTAAGCGGTTATCAAGTGACAGAGAGAACGAAAACGTCTAAAAGCTCCTGTATAGGCTTTCTCTCCCCCAAGATGGTCAGCATAGGTCATCCATCTTGCCTTGTTTTCTTTTTTCAAAGCAGCTTCTCCTATCAGGATAGATAAGGCTTCTGATATAGTTGCTCTGGGTTCTCTCCACCAGGAACGGGCATAGGTGTGTTTGAGTCGGAGAAGTGTCCATGTCATAGCGCCTGTTCTTTTAAAATCCTGTTGTCTGTGTTGATCGTTGAAGTCTTTCTCAATGAGCCGAGAGGGATGCCTTCTTTCCATTCCTCTAAAAGACCATTTTCATCAGGAATCCCCAAAAGATGAGCGATCTCATGCAGAGAGGAACCATTTATTGCTTTCCCTTTTTTAAGCCACTTCTTTTTTTCTTGATGGTACAGGTTCAGATTCAGGGATAATACAATACGTCTCCGCGACATATGGCAAGGACATTGACCCTGACAGCACTCTTGAGGGGGATAAATAAAAAATGCCTTGATTTTATGCGTCGTCATCAGAAGCACAAGGGAGTGATGTCTCTTCAAAAAAATCTTCAGAAAAGTCCCTGTAACCCCACACGTCTCCCCTCCCAACATTCTGATTTGTGGTCGATCAAAATTTGAGATTCCTGTACTTTACAAGCAGGCGCACTTTACCTCAAAGTAAGGTGTTTATAGATCAAGTTTTATGGGCTTATCCTTGTTTTGACAAGAGAAGATATAAAACAAAATTGTAGAAACATTGTTAGCACATAAGGAGATCCTTTAATCCATTGAAAACTATAAGAATCGCAAGGATTCACAAAGGATCGCAGCATCTTCGCATCAAGAAATGTCGGAGTTCCAACAGAATCGCAAAATCGCAAAGAATTCGGGATTATGAA
>BBVC01000046.1 GCA_001192655.1 Caedimonas varicaedens | reverse complement strand
TATGTTGTTAGCTATATTACATAATTGGATGCAAGATTCAAGGCTTTTTTTGACACAATACTTTCCCAAGAATACTCTAAATTTTAGAAAATAATTGACACGTTGGATTATCTGAGCATTTACTTACTGCGCTATTTCGCAAACTTCCTTGACCGAATAAAGTTCTTCTTATGAGCTACCATGAATACGTAAATAGCACATTTTTATTGACCTCTTGGCTGTTTATATGCTTATTTTGTAGATGAAGATTATTTAAAAGTTATTCATTTTAACTATCATATACTTAGTGAGGAAAAATCGAAACACATGCGTAGAATACTAACCCAAGATAGAGAAGAAAAGCCCTCCATAATCTTTCCTTCCTTACTTAACTTCAAAATTCTTATGGCAGGGGTTATAGGAAATGGACTTGAGTTTTATGATTTTGCTCTTTTTGGAGTTTTTTCTGGTGTTTTTGCGAATATCTTTTTCCAAGGAGATGACTTTATAGCCTTGCTCAAAAGTCTCGGCTTATTTGCAGCAGGTTTTATTATGCGTCCTTTAGGCTCTGTTTTCTTTGGTCACATAGGTGACAGATTAGGAAGAAAAAAAGCCTTAAACATTTCTATCACCCTCATGGGAATAGCAACTTTCCTTATTGGCTGTTTGCCTACACACGAGCAGGTTGGTTTTTACGCTGTTTTGGGGCTTCTTCTGTGTCGTCTCATTCAAGGATTTTGTCTGGGGGGAGAAAACAATGGTTCTGCGATTTTTGTTCTGGAGCATTGCAAGGAAGGATATAAGGGATTGGCAGGTGCGCTTATACTGACAGGCGGGGCTATGGGAACTCTGTTGGCAATGTTTCTAGGATCTTGGGTGATGTCTCCTGCTATGCCGCAATGGGGATGGCGCATTCCTTTTTGGCTTGGTTTAACCATTGCTTTAATCGGTTTATATATCAGAAATCAGCTTGAAGAAACGCCAGAATACAAAAATGCTTTACAGGAAAAGCGCATTCAAAAGCACCCTCTTAAAAATATGATAAAAAATAACCTGAAAGCCTTTATAGGCACCATTGGAATAGGTGGGGTCAATGGTATCTTTGCCTATACGCTCGTGGTCTTTATTAATTTATATCTTAACAAAACAGTTGGAGTTTCAGTCAGTAACTCTATGTTTTACAGTTGTATCGGCCTCAGTATATTTGCCGTTCTTGCTCCTGTATTTGGGATGATGACAGATAGATATGGGGCAATACGCATTATGAAAGGAGCATGCCTTTTTTCTTTTTTTATGAGTTTTCCCTTGTTTTATCTCCTTTACGAAAATACAGCGACTTCTTTTTCTTTTGCTATTTTGTTAGCAGCTTTAATGATGGCAAGCTTTAATGCGCCCACCAATTATCTGCTGAATACACTCTTTCCTGTACAAGCGCGGTATAGCGGCATTGCCTTGGGATATGCTATAGGTGCTGCTATTTTTGGGGGAACTGCTCCCTTAATTTATACTTTCCTGCTAGAAATCACAAAAAACGTATACTCACCCTCATTGTATTTAAGCCTTGCTTCAGTGATAGGAATGTCTTCTCTTCTGTTTGTAGAAAAAGTAAGGATAAAAGGTGTTCCTAACAAAGCTTTCTAGCGATGAGTCCCGCGTATTCTCTTCCATCATAAGCGATGTCCTGCGGAATATTTTCCCTTGAAAAAAAACCATACTCCACAATGTTAAAGCCATATTTTTCGAAAGCATTTTTTAAAACTTCAGGTGTCAAGACGTGATTAAATTTTGGAAGATCATCTGATCTTTGAGGAATATATTGATGGATGTCACGTATAACGCCTGGCCATGTGACAGACTCTTTTATTCTCTTTTCATAAATAGAAATAAATTTCTTGAGCGTTCCCTGATAAGGAGTGCTGACAGTAACATAGACACGACCTTCTGGTTTGAGCCATTTAAATATATGACGAAGAGATTTCACAATCTTACTACCTGGCAGAAAATGCAAAACCATAGAAATATTAATAGCGTCAAATGAGTTTGCAGGAAAAGAAAGATTATCAGGAAGATGCCCTTCGACAAGCGTCAAATGATTCAAAAATTTTTCATCAGCGACACTTTGCATGACTTCTAAATGCCTTTTGTCCATATCACAAGCAACAATATTGCGCTCCGCATATAAAACAGGAAAAGTAGCAACACCAAAAGCACATCCAATGTCTAAATATAGCTAAAAACCTTTAAAATGGTTATATTATGGATAATTTTTAAGAGGATTATTCCATGACCTATTCATTAGATTTTAGACTTCGTGTTTTATCTGTAAAAAAGAAGAAAAATTTGAGTTTTGCTGAAACGGCGGATCTCTTTGGTGTTGGAGTGACCAG
>BBVC01000045.1 GCA_001192655.1 Caedimonas varicaedens | reverse complement strand
CCGATGTTGACATTCTTATCTCCTCATTTTTATGTACCATAAATGTACCAACAGAGGCGGCAAGAGGAGGTATTTCATGGTATTAACAAAAGCACTATAGCTCTAAAATTCCTTTAAATTCAGCGATAACAGCATTAAAAAAGAAAGGAGAAGAATATAAGGATAGGATGATTTTGTGACTGTTAATCACTGGGTCGGCGGTTCGAGCCCGTCCCGGGGAGCCAATCTCATAACTCTTAAATGTTTTTTCTCTTTTAGGGGTGCATCTTGAGGCAGACGATTCAAGCCATGATGCTTTAAGCATCGTTGAAAATTATGCGGCTAAGAGTAGAAGCAGCCTCTTTCAAGGCAATATAACAATCATCTAACGGCAATTGAGTAGCGCAGAGCATCGCTTCCAACTGTCCGCTAAATGGTTGCAAAATCATTCTTTTCACCTCTTAAAATTTAACAGCCAAATCCCTTAATCTCATTGTCCCAAACAAAATAATTCTTTTCTTTTGGAAAACTCTGGTCTATAACGCTTTTGGTTAGTTTAGGCATTTAAACTCTTCTTATCTAATCTGCTAGCGCAATGCTAGCTATAAAGGGTTAAAATGGCAATTTTAATAATAGAATGAGATAGAATAAGCTTTAAAAAATATGTCTTCAATTCTTTATATAGAGCCATTTTTTAAAGTATTGCCGAAGTAGCTCAGTTGGTAGAGCAACTGATTCGTAATCAGTAGGTCGGGTGTTCGATTCACCTCTTCGGCACCAGAAATTACCCGTCGATTGGTGTACCTGTTTTAAGAGACAAGCATAAATGCGACGAAGCCTCATCCCATATTTTTAACAAAAAACCGCTCGATAAACACATAAAACAGAAGGATTTTCCACTACTTTTAACTAAATATTAACGACACTTTGCTAAGCTTAAAAAAAGATACGCAGAAAAAGAAGAAAATAGTTGTAATCAAAGTAGTTGTTTCATGAGAATTGGAAAATGATAAAAAAAAGCACTCTTGTTTGCCTCATTTTTTTTTACGGAGCAGATGGCTCCCCTGTCTTTGCCTCGGATTCACAGAACATTTCCCTGCGAAAACAACTGGAAACCGTCTTACAAAATTGTGAAAGTCAATATCAAACCCTTAAATTGAAAGAAAGCATGTTTGATTCGGGCGTCAAACCCAATGTCCCTGAAAACCCGGGTTTTTTCTCCTCAAAAGCGAAGAAAAGCGCCTATGAAACCGCAAATAACCAACTGAAAAAATGGCAAAGAACGAAGGAAGAACTAAATAAAAGGCGGATTGTATTTAAAAAGAAAACATGGCAATTTGCAGAATTTCTGACTAATGAAAAATTAAAATTACGCTCCCTGCCTGATTCTAAACTCGTAGAGGCTTCGCGAGACTTTGTCAGCAACTGCAAACGCTTCTCGGACGGAGTCTCAGGATTTGCAGATTGGTCTATTGGCAAGGGGCCTAAAGGCTATGATATTATTTATCAGGACTGGATGAAAGAAAAATAAAGTGAGAAAGAGCATTGCTTTGTACCTTCTCGCAACCTTATTGCCTGCAAAGCTTTTTGCAACTAAAAATAGGGATCTTTTCGAGAATTACCTGGATCAAATAACCTTAATATCTAACGTAGAAATCAAAAAAAGAACAAACTAATTCAATATTATGAAAATCACAGTAAAGAGATTGCGTCAGGTGTCTAAAGAAGAGAGAAGCGCTTACTATTTGAATCCAGAAAAGAAAATTTAATACAAGAATGGCAAGAGAACTATAATATAGTGTGGCCTGTTTATGAAGATCAAACAGAATTTTTTATTAATGACCAGTATTTTTATAACCAATCTCTCACATTATATGAAGTTCATCATATTATTCCTCTGGGCTATGATGGGCCAAATGAATGGTGGAACTTTGTCCCTCTTTTACTTTCTGATCATAATTTAATTCATGGTCAAGAAGTCAGAGAAAGAGAGAAGCTCGATCTTTCCTTGTTTTGCGCTCTATTTCCAAAATCAATGAAGATAAGAGGAGAACCAAAACTAGAACGGCGGTGACAAGTTTTCAAGCTTATGACGGATGAATATCAAAACTGACCAAATTGTTTTTCCTGCTCTTCACTTCTCAACAAAAGATTCCTGACCAAACCAATAAAATAGAGAGAATCGGATAAATTTTAAAAGTGTCATACAGGAGGAAGAAAACCTAAAAATCTCTTTGGAATCTTGAAAAAACTGTGATACTGGGATTATAAAATAAGTATGCTGCGCTGATGCGAAGCTGATTCGTCTTCGATTCACCCCTTCAGCACCAGAAAAAGGTTTAAAAGTACCATCTTCTATGCGCCCTTAGCTCAGTTGGATAGAGCGTCGGCCTTCTAAGCCGCAGGTCACAGGTTCGAATCCTGTAGGGCGCACCAAAATTATCCTTCTTTTTTCATATGAATTTAGACGTTTTTATAAAAACTATCGACAAAGCAAAATAAATTGACGTAATCTATGTCTGCTAAGATCTATACGTAAAAAAAACTTCGTCTCTTCAGAGTATAAACTCTGGGAAGGAAGATAAAAATTAAGGGGAGGATTGGATGCGTCATTATAATTCAACGAAAAATCCACAGATCTTTCGTCATCTTTATATACTGGGAGTGACCTTTCTTTTTGGTCTTTCAGAAGAAGGTTACGCAAGAAATGGCTTTATTCCCAGTTATATGGGGACTTCTGGACTGACGGGTGGAGCCCACATGGGATATGCCCAAGACGCATCAAATATTATTACTAGTCCTGCGGCCCTGACACGCCTTCCCAATCATTTTCTTATCATGTCAGGCTTTGAGCATCAGGATCAATATCTGGATTCTTCGAAAGCGCCTGCAGGTAATCCTATTGGAAGACAGAAAAATGGCTATCATAATGTTCCCATAGGAACTCTGGGTCTTAACTATCGACTTAATGACAAATTCTTTTTCGGGTTGGCTACTTCAGGCGGTGGAGGGTTTGTAAAGTTTAAAAAACCCATATCTCTTCCCGATTTAACCCCTGGTTATAATACTCAGGCTTCCAATAATATTCTCCTTGGGTCCGCGACAATAGCGTACGCACATTCTCCAGAGCAATCTTATGGATTAACGTTGCTTGTTGGATACTCGGGATTTAAATCAAACCTGGCTAAAACAGACACAGCTCAAACAAATGGTCGCTTGGCTAAAGATACAGCTTTAGGTCTAGGAGGGCGTATCGGGGGAATGTGGGATATTAACAAACACATTACCATTGGAAGCTCAGTCTCCACGCCTGTCTTTTTCCAGCAACATAAAAAATATGAGGATCTTTTTACAACGCCCATGCAAATTCCTGCGACCTTTCTGATGGGTTTTGCCTGGCATATAACGTCAGACACCCATTTCCTGCTGGACGTCAAGGAGCTATTTTACGGTGCAGCACGATGGTTGCGCAATGGGCAGGGATGGAGAAACCAAACTGTTTTGCTGACAGGGATACAACATCAGCTGACCGATTCTCTGATCGTAGGTGTTGGATATAATTACGGTCAACCGCCTATAAACTCGGATAAAGTGCTGGTCAATGCCCTCAGCATCCCTCTGGATGAACACAACTTCATGGGAGGTATCCGCTATAAAATCACAGAGACTGTAGAATTCGTTGGTGTACTTTCTTTCACGCCCAATAAAAAAATGACCGATAATGGCGGTGGCGGGGGCGGGGGTGGCGCTGGAATTCCGGTAGGAGCTGCCACAGGAACAACTCTTGAAAGTAAGGCTTATAGCGTCGAATTGGGGTTCAAAGTTAACTTTTAATAAAAACATTAACCCTGTGAAAAGTTTTTCACAGGGTTAATCTAACTCATCACATCGCAGGGCTATACGGCGATTCTCTCACTGGAAAGGGTTTTTGCTCTTTCAGGAATACACATTTTACGCAATGCATCGCGTTTTCCAAAAAAGATTATTTTAATAAGCGTTAAAAGCTTAGCATGGCCATCCTGAATTGTTTAGAAAATAGCCTTGAGTCTTTTGTCTCTGAATTTTCAAGAGCGACCCAAAAAGCCAGAGCTTTTTAGAGATATTCAGATTTCTTAGCCGCCTTCTCTTGCCAATTTCTTTGGATGATTTTCCTGAAATTTGAAAGTGGAACTCTTGGAAGGACTTATCGTCTTTTTTTTCTCAGGTTCTACATGATTTTTTGTTGCAGCAAGAGTGCCTTTATTGGCTGTTTTTTCTTGTGGGGGTTCACGCAAGACATATCCTCGTCCCCAGATAGTTTCAATATAGTTTTGATTATCAAGGGCGTCTGCAAGTTTTTTGCGTAGCTTGCAGACAAAAACATCAATAATTTTAAATTCAGGTTCTTCCATGCCGCCATATAAATGATTCAAGAAAATCTCTTTGGAAAGCGTTGCACCTTTTCGGATAGCCAAGAGTTCGAGAATCGCGTGCTCACGCCCCGTAAGTTTCAGGGTTTTTCCATTGGCTTCCACCATTTTGGTATTTAAATCGATTGTAAGGCGACCTACTTTAATAACGGAATTGGGATGGCCTTTTGAACGACGAATAATTGCACGTACACGTGCGATGAGTTCATCCTTGTTAAAAGGCTTTGTCAGATAATCATCTGCGCCAACGCCAAGCCCCTTGATCTTATCATCGATTCCTGAAAGCCCTGATAGGATGAGAACAGGCGTAGATACTTGGACAGCACGCAGTCTTCTTAAAATTTCATAACCGTCTATATCAGGCAAGACTAAATCCAAAAGGATAAGGTCGTAGTCATAATGGCGGGCGATCTCTAGCCCATCCTCTCCAACCTCTGCGCAATCACAGACAAAACCTTCAGATTTTAAAGCAATTTGTATTGCCTTCGAGGTAGCTTGATCATCCTCGATGATTAAGACACGCATGTTAAGGTTCTCCCTGTATATTCTTCTTATCTTTTTTAACTCTTCTATTACACTCTTATCTGACTATATTTTCAAGCAAGGATTTTATTATAGCACAAGAATGCTTCTAAAACTGAGAAATTAGTTCAAAATTTACCCTTGCTTTTATATAAAACTCGACATTTAAAAAAGGATCAGGCACAACAGGAATGATCAAAATGAGGAAATTTATATGACGATTCTATCTCTCCTTATAGCCCCTCATCCAGTTCTCAGGACAAAAGCTGTTCTTGTTGTGCCTGCTGAGAAAGAAACGTTTCATCTTGTGGATGCGCTGTGTGAACAGATGCTTTCTCTTGAGACACTGGGGATAAGCGCACCGATGTTCGGGATTTCAAAGCGTGTTATTGTCGTTCGTGATCAAGCAGAAGACAAACTCTGCCTAATGATCAATCCAGAAATTATGAAATTCTCTTCGGAAAAACAGGCTTTTGAAGAAGGTTCTCCTTCTTATCCCGGGATTAGCGCTTTTGTTGAGCGTCCTGAAAAAATTTCTCTGCGATATTATGATCTACAGGGGGATGTTCAGGAATTAGAAGCGCAGGGACTATTATCCACTGTGATACAGCATCAGATGGATTATTTGGAAGGAAAAAGCTTTCTTGACCATCTCTCTTCGTTGAAAAAGAATTTACTTCTGAAAAAAATGGAACAAGTAAAAAAGGAATTAAAACGGAATCATCATGTCCATGGTCCCCATTGTCATCATGATTAGTGGTTTATAAAATATTTGCGAAAGGGAAAAATATACTCTTCGCCTTTTAAAACCTGGATAAGTGAATGAGTGGTGAGTCCCGCGCAACGTACATATGAAGTATGTGAGCAGGACGAATTCCGAAGCCCAACGACCCCAGGTTTTGAAATCTTTTGAGTATAGTATTCAAGTAAAGCAAACTTGAAATTATTGTGATATGTGAGTAGAACCTTGATGATGATCTTAAAGAAAGTTAAATAAAATGAGTTTGCAGGGATATTATCGAACGCCCGCCATTTATGACAACCAGATTGTTTTTGTTTCTGAGGATGATCTTTGGGTTGTTTTGGCAGAAGGAGGGCTGGCGCACCGTCTGACGACTGGTCTTGGCATGGTTACAACGCCTGTTTTTTCTCCGGATGGATCGATGATTGCTTTTGGGGGGAGTGATGAAGGATTTCTCGAAGTTTATGTGATGCCCAGTCAGGGGGGAATTGCAAGGCGTCTGACGTTTCTTGGCGATTCCGTCAATGTGATTGAGTGGACGAAAAAAGGGATCATTTTTTCTTCTTCCGCCCGTGAGCCCTTTAGAAGATTAAATACGCTCTGGACTATTTCACCTGGAGGGGGCACCCCTGTTCGCCTTTCTGTTGGTCCTGCAAACTTTATAAGTCATAGTAGCCAAAAAGGTTCTGTCATCCAGCGGCATGGGTATCGTGAATATGGATTTTGGAAACGGTATCGGGGTGGGACAGCTGGGGAACTCTGGATCGATAAAAAGGGCAATGATTGCTATCAAAAATTAATTTCTCTCAAAAGTGATTTTGCGCGACCCTTATGGGTCAAAGACCGCATCTATTTTTCTTCAGACCACGAAGGCACAGGCAATCTTTACTCTTGCAATGTAGAGGGTCAGGATCTGCAACAACACACGTCTCATAAAGATTATTATGTTCGCAATCAGTCTACGGATGGTCATAAAATTGTTTATCATGCGGGGGGAGATCTTTATGTCTATCATCCTGAGATTCAAAAAGTTCAGCCCGTAGATGTTCGTTATTTTGGATCGCGCCCTCAGAGAAATCGAAGATTTATCACTTCTGGGCGCTATCTTGATGGCTATGAAATACATCCTCGAGGCTCTCATCTGGCTGTGACTGTTCGTGGCAAGGCTTTCAGTCTTGCGAATTGGGAAGGTCCGGCATCGCCTTTGGCAGAGTCTCATGGGGTCAGGTTTCGTTTGCCCAGATGGCTTCATGACGGGACACGTATCGTGGTTGTTACTGACTGGACAGAACAGGATCAGTTGGAAATTTATGATGCACAAACGAGTAAAAGTATTTCTCTTTCGGCAAATCTTGATTTGGGACGTATTGAAGAAATAATTTCTAACCCTCATAAGGATGAGATTGCTTTGCTCAATCACCGAAGTGAGCTTATTTGGGTAGACCTGAAATCCTGGGAATTTCGTGTCGTTGATCGCAATCCCTATGGATTGGTTCATGGAATGTCGTGGTCTCCGGATGGTGAGTGGATTGCCTACAGTTCTGCTGAAACTCGGCGAACATTGGCCATCAAACTCTACGAAGTCAAAACAGGGAAGATAACCCCGATTACAAAACCAGTTTTAAAGGATGTTTCTCCTGCATTTGATCCTGAAGGAAAATATCTCTACTTTCTTTCCTTCCGGCAATTTGATCCTGCCTGGGATTCATTGCATTTTGATTTGAGTTTTCCACGAGGAATGCGTCCTTACCTGATCACACTTCAGAAAGATTTGTCTTCTCCTTTCACGGTTAAAGCTCCTGAACTTATTCAAAAAGAAGAGAAGGAAGAAAAAGAAGAACCCAAGGGAAAAAGAAAAAAGATGACAAGGAAGTCAAGAAGATTACCATTGACCTGGAAGGGATTGAAAATCGTATCCAGGCTTTTCCTGTGAGTGACGGAATTTACTCTCAGATCGTTGGTGTCAAGGGGAAAGCGCTATTTGTCAGTTGGCCTGTAGACATATCTCTGGAAGAAGATAGCGCCGACGCAGAATCGCCGGAAGATACAGGACTTGTTGAAGCGTTTGATTTTGAAACTCAGAAAGTTGAACCTTGGATTGATCATGTGTCTGAAATCGGTCTGTCAGCAGATGCCCAATGGCTGATTTATCGCTCTGGCCAGAGGCTGCGCGTTATTAAAGCGGATGAAAAGCATGAAGATCGGGGAGAAGGGGATAAACCCAACCGTCGATCAGGATGGATCGATCTTTGTCGCATTCGTGCGATGGTTGATCCTATTTCAGAATGGGAACAAATTTTTAAGGAAGCCTGGCGATTACAACGCGATCATTTCTGGCGAGAAGACATGTCCCATATTGATTGGCAAGAAGTTTTTCATCGCTATTTTAAACTGATTCCACGTCTTTCAACGCGGGGAGAGCTTTCCGATATTTTATGGGAAATGCAAGGCGAGTTGGGGACATCTCATGCTTATGTCATGGGTGGAGATCTTCGTCAGCCACCCTCTTGGTCGCAAGGGCTTTTGGGAGCTGAATTTGCTTTTGATGCCAAAAAGCATACGTATCGTATTGTTTCTTTTGTGAAGGGAGATCTGTGGCGGAAATCTTCTGCATCTCCCTTGTTAGCGCCGGGTCTGCATCTGAAAGAAGGTGATCTTATTTGGGAGATTAACGGGAAGGCGCTGAGTCCGGAAATGCCCCCTGAAGCCTGCCTTCTGCAACATGCGGGACTGGAAATTAATCTTGTTGTCAGTGATGCGCGTGGAAAAGAAAAAAGAGCCGTTGTTGTTAAGCCTATTTCAAGCCATCAACCGGGGCTTTATCGAGATTGGGTGGAAGGAAACCGTGCTTATGTTCATGAAAAGACAGGCGGGAAAGTAGGATATGTCCATGTTCCTGATATGGGGCTATCCGGATTTGCGGAATTTCATCGAGGCTTTCTAAGCGAATGTGATCGTGATGGACTTATCGTCGATGTACGTTTTAATGGGGGAGGGTCTGTTTCACCCTTACTTTTGGAAAAACTCTCGCGTCGTCGCTTGGGATACGATTCAACCCGCTGGTTTGATGTCATCCCCTATCCTGAAGATTCTCCTATGGGGCCTATGGTTGCCTTAACGAATCAGTATGCAGGTTCTGATGGAGATATGTTCTCTTATGCGTTTAAAAAACTTAAATTGGGGCCGCTTATTGGCAAGCGTACTTGGGGAGGAGTTGTAGGCATCTGGCCGCGTCATGCTCTGATAGATGGAGGTGTCACAACGCAACCTGAATTTTCAATTTGGTTTAAGGATTTGGGATGGAGTATCGAAAACTATGGTGTGGATCCTGATATTGAAGTAGATATCATGCCGCAGGATTATGCTCAGGGTAAAGATCCTCAGCTTGACAGATCCATTGCAGAAGTCCTGAAGATCATGCAAGATTACCCGGTTGTCAAACCAGAGGCAGCAAGAAAGAAGGAATAAGCACGACAGAAAAGCGCTTTGGTGAGGAAAAAATACAAGAAGAGCAAATCTATTTTCTTGCGCAGAAATCTCTTGATTTTAGCTTCTCAAGCGGGTACACCTTTTTCACTACTAGGTCCCCATCGTCTAGAGGCCTAGGACACCGCCCTTTCACGGCGGCAACGCGGGTTCGAATCCCGCTGGGGACGCCATTGAAAATTCTATTTTTTTGCAGTACAGCGTTTTCTTGCTCTTTATCAAATGTACCATATATGTACCGCTTGCTTTTCAAGATTCTCTATAGCTAAAAACCTTTAAAATGGTTATATTATGGAT
>BBVC01000044.1 GCA_001192655.1 Caedimonas varicaedens | reverse complement strand
TATGTTGTTAGCTATAAGTCAAGCTGGACTTCCTTGATGCGATTTTCCATATTGTCGCGGGCGCAATACATGTGATCATAAAGATGTTGGTTCTCTCCTTCAAGGTTAGTGAAAATAAAACGGGGGTTTGTTCCCTGGAGTGTGACCTCAGCTTTACCAATGATCCGTCGCTCACGCTTCCAACTTCCGGCAGAATACATAAAATCTGTAAACTCCCTCTGCTTTTCCTGAGAAGCATTAAAAGCTTGTTGGGCTTTGTCCAAAGTGGGGGCAAGAAGCTTCACCAGTCTTTGATTGCGGGGGATGCCTACAATATAAAATACGCCCTGACGATCACACCATTCCAGCATTTTATGACGACAAAACCCACTGTCACCCCGGAAGATGATTTGGGCATCAGACCAGGCTTTTCTGAATCCCTTGACCAGAAGAGATAAAATCGTCCAGGCATCATGAGCGCCATCTTTGCTTGAAGGACGTAAATATAAGAACCTCATGGAGAACAAGAGCCACAGATCGGTCTGCCCTGTTTTCAAACCGACAGAGTGTCGGGCTGCTGGCAAGATCCCCCTCTTTATAAAGAGCTGTTTGAAAAGCAGTATCTCGGCGAAGGGCGCTCTATGGTCATTGAGATCTTCATATCCCAGGGCAAGACCATATAATCTTTAACGAACCATAGAGAGTTTAGTCATGCTTCACTCTTGATGGATCCCGTGGATCACACAATCGTCCGGCAATCTTTTTCGTTAAACCCAGCTTGCGATCCATCTGTTGGAGAAGAAGGATGCTCCCGTCGCTCGTCACATCTCCCCCTTCAAAATTAATCTCAAATTTGCGACCTTTAAAGGCAGGCAAACAAATAGGAGATGGGAGATAATCTGTCATGAGTAAATGTATCCTTAAAGATCTCTAAAACACTTGTGATACAATCATTTAAGAACTTTTAATACTCAAGAAATATCAGGGCTAGTACTGCCCCCTTATTTCCTCTGCTTTTTAATCACGAATTCAGGTTTCAAGTTAATTGGGTATAGTATCAAAAGATCCATGTAATATGGCTATAATGCTCTGATAAGAAGCTCTTTGCTACAGCACCAATCCGATTGAACGCGAGATTAACGGTATGGACATTCGTTCCTTGAAGATACGGCCAAAAAGCGTTGGAAAGATTTTGTGTGTACCTCAACAAATGGAACCATAGAAAGGGAGAGATGTTCTCTGGAGTATAAACCCGGGTGATTCTTTGTTTTTGATCGTTAAACATTTTTACCTCCCAGAAAATCGGAGGAACTATACCGGAACGCTGAGTCTGCTGAACACCTACCTCATCTGGTTTATAGCCTGTTATCAACCAATAGAAGCCTCTATTAAGAAGCAGAGCAGTCTTAGGAACGTAAGGAATGAAATGTGCTTTAATAACCTCTGTGGGGACTCTATTAAAAGATTCACCTTTGTCAATGTTAGCGTCATCTATAATAACGCTTGCCAGAGAAGTCTGAGAGTAGAAGATTGACATGAGGCAAGCTGTTAAGAGTAATCTTGAAATCATAACTATTAAGAACCTTTATTAATCTATATTCATGCTCCATAAATATCATGTTTTATGACAATTTGTCAGATATATTGCAGTGTACTCAATTAATGCTAAACAGTCTTCAGGATCACGTGCCGGTATGAAGTAAAAATCGGACGATGATTCCGGAGAAATTTCGAGCGGCATGATGCCCTGATTAAGCAACTACCTTTGCTTTCTGAGCTGCGACTGCTCTTGCTTTCTGAGCTGCGACTGCTCTTGCTTTCTGAGCTGCGACTGCTCTTGCTTTCTGAGCTGCGACTGCTCTTGCTTTCTGAGCTGCGACTGCTCTTGCTTTCTGAGCTGCGACTGCTTTTGCTTTCTGAGCTGCGACTGCTCTTGCTTTCTGAGCCGCGACTGCTTTTGCTTTCTGATCTGCGGCTGCCTTTGCTTTCTGAGCTGCGACTGCCCTTGCCTTCTGAGCTGCGACTGCCCTTGCCTTCTGAGCTGCGACTGCCTTTGCTTTCTGAGTGGCTGCTAATATTTGAGTTTGCTTCTGGTGAGCGTCATCTTCAGCTTTCTTCTTTTGGGCTGCGATCAGTTGAGCCTGCTTCTGGTGAGCGTCATCTTCAGCTTTCTTCTTTTGGGTCGTCAACAGTTGAGCCTGCTTCTGGCGAGCGTCAACTTCAGTTTTCTTCTTTTGATCTGCGAGCAGTTGAGTCTGCTTCTGGCGAGTGTCATCTTCAGCTTTCTTCTTTTGGGCTGCGATCAGTTGAGCCTGCTTCTGGTGAGTGTCATCTGCTATTTGCTCAGCTTTTAGGTAAGTCATAATGCGCCTAATAGAAGTTTCCTCATCTTGTACTGCTTTTCTCAAAGATTCTGGATTGTTGGTTGAGACGACACGATTATAATGATCCCCTCTATGAATAATCTCGAGCGTACCATTCCCCCCACTTTTGAAGAACTGATGAGAACGTATAAGTCTATTATTGTGTTGGGTAAGGTTACCTGGTCTCTTTGTTAAAATTTCAAAACCATTTAAAGGGTTGATTTGTGACCAAATAATTAAGTTTTTATTGAGAAGATGAGCAAGCGCATCTATAAAATAGGTCTCTCGACTGCCTCCCACATCTTCTCGGAAAAGCATATAATGTCCATTTACTAATGAGTAATTTACATAATCTTCATAAGTCTCTTTCTGTTTGGCATAAGCCGCAATTCTTGCTCTTATATGAGTCTGTTCTGTTAATAAATTTTGTCTAAGCACGTGATTGGCAGGATTTCTAGGAGTATTTTGCAAACAAAGGTTTACGCGATCTAAGTCTTCTTTTAACGTAATATAATTTTGTTTGACTTTCATTTGTTGAGGTAATTCCTTAAATTCATCCACAATTTCTAGGTGCGCTAAATTACGAACAACTATATCATTTGAATTTGCAAGAAAAAGGTTTTTTGTATCTGTATGAGTGGTTCCCATAGAGTATAAAGCGCAGTTGCCATCACCCGTCATGTAAAATTCACGACGGAACAAGTTATCATCCCCTTCTAAATCTCCTTTATCTGAAAGCTTAATAGAGGCGGTTAATTGTTCTTCGTCTGACAGAATAGGGGCAGACGAAACACAAACCTTATGTCCTCCACTTATCATGCATAAAAAAGAGAAAATAATTAAAATCTTGTCAAATTTCTTTCTCATGGGGATGTATATTTTTCTCCTTAATTATCAAATTATGACAATGATTTAACTAACTAATATATATAATATAGGCAAATTTTATATATAGGCAAGTTTTATTTTTCCAGAAATTATGAGATTTTCAAGTATATTAACTTTGGAGGCTGGTTATATGCGACATGTACTATTTGACTATATTTCATATTTTATTTTTTTATTGTCATTTTTTTAATATTATATGTATATAATGTAATTAATAGGAAAATTATATGGTGCGATAAGGTGAAAAATTTAAAAATGAAGAAAATATTATTGGCTCTTTCATTTCTTGGATTACATTCAGGCCAGGCTATTTCAAAAGAAGTTCCTAAACAAAAAGTAGCTATCCAAAGAGCCATAGCACAGAAAGCCGCTGCACAGAGGGTTGCTGCACAGAGGGTTGCTGCACAGAGGGTTGCTGCACAGAGGGTTGCTGCACAGAGGGTTGCTGCACAGAGGGTTGCTGCACAGAGGGTTGCTGCACAGAAAGCTATTGCTGATAAAGCCGCTGCTGTACAGAAGGCTGCTGCTGATAAAGCTGTTGCTGAACAGAAAGCTATTGCTGTACAGAAGGCTGCTGCTGATAAAGCCGCTGCTGATAAAGCTGTTGCTGCACAGAAAGCTATTGCTGATAAAGCCGCTGCTGATAAAGCTATTGCTGATAAAGCTGCTGCTGATAAAGCTGTTGCTGAACAGAAAGCTATTGCTGATAAAGCCGCTGCTGATAAAGCTATTGCTGATAAAGCTGTTGCTGAACAGAAAGCTATTGCTGATAAAGCCGCTGCTGATAAAGCTATTGCTGATAAAGCTGCTGCTGATAAAGCTGTTGCTGATAAAGCTGTTGCTGATAAAGCTATTGCTGAACAAAAAGAAAAAGACCGGAAAATATCCTCCCTTTTTAATGGCTTAAGCGTCAATACCCTCAATAAAGACCAAAAAGATGTCGCTGCGCGATGGATGGCATTAAATGAACCCCCTCTTACACCTCAACAAGTGGCTGCAGCTATAAACTTAATTACGTTAAGGCAGAACGATTTCACTATGGCTCAATTAGCCGTGGCCTTAACCATCAGGACATTGGGCCATGGAAACTTTGTTGCTTCTCAATTGTCCGCCGGTACAAGACTTGCTTCATTAGGGCATAATAATTTCACACAACCACAATTAACCGCTGCTGAAGGATTAACAAGACTAGGTCAGATAAACTTTACGGTCCCTCAATTGACAGCTAGTGCAAGGCTTATTGCTTTGGGAGAAAATAATTTTACACAACCACAATTAACCGCTGCTGAAGGATTAACAAGACTAGGTCAGATAAACTTTACGGTCCCTCAATTGACAGCTAGCGCAAGGCTTATTGCTTTGGGAGAAAATAATTTTACACAACCACAATTAACCGCTGCTGAAGGATTGACAAGACTAGGTCAGGTAAACTTTACGGTCCCTCAATTGACAGCTATAGCTAACAACATATAAAACGGTCATATTTTATTATCCTGAAATAATTGCTCGATAGAACACCTTTTTTTGCGTCTAATTGCTTTTGCTTGTGCCCATTTATGCTCGATGGGATTAAAGTCTGGAGAATAAGGAGGCAGATACAGCACGATATGCCCTGCCTCAGCAATTGCTTTTTGCATCGCTTTTCCCTTATGAAAGGTGGCATTATCCAAAATA
>BBVC01000043.1 GCA_001192655.1 Caedimonas varicaedens | reverse complement strand
TATGTTGTTAGCTATAGATTACTTGAAAATTTCTATGTTGATAGATTGGAGATATATCGTTCTGCATCTCTCTGTTTTTCATTCACACATTGTAAGTGTGATATTATATTTTAGAGACCTTAACCCCATCTACAAACTAACCTTGAATGTGACAAGCTGACTCTATCAAAAGAAAACAGAAGATCCAGTTTTATCCCTATTCCACAGTAACTGATTTTGCCAGATTGCGCGGTTGATCTACATCTGTTCCCTTAATTACAGCGGTATGATAGGCGAGCATCTGCACAGGTAGCGCGTACAATATAGGAGACAAAAGAGGAGATGTTGCAGGTAAGGTAAGACGGACAAAGTCAGGATGAGGAAATTTCTCGTGTCCTTCTGCATCGGAAATAAGAATAACGCGTCCTTTTCTTGCGGCGACCTCCTGGATATTAGAGGCTGTTTTTTCGAAGAGAGCATCCGATGGTGCAATGGCAATCACGGGCACAGTATCATCAATGAGTGCAATAGGCCCATGCTTGAGTTCTCCTGCGGCATAACCTTCAGCATGAATATAAGAGATTTCCTTAAGCTTTAAAGCGCCTTCCATGGCAATGGCATAGCTTGTACCGCGTCCCAAATAGAGGATATCCCGCGCCTTTGAAAGTTGATAAGCAATCTCGCGACATTTGTGTTCGCAAAGCAGAACCTCATCCATCAGCGCTGGAATCTGCGCTAACGCCATGCAGTGATGCTGATAGTCATTTTGAGAAATGGTTTGTCGTGCCTGCGCTGCAGCAATGGCAAGAACTGCGAGTACGGATAGCTGTGTTGTAAAAGCCTTGGTTGACGCAACACCAATTTCAGTCCCCGCATGCGTCATAAAGACACAATCAACCGCACGCGCAAGAGAGCTCTCAGGAACGTTGACAACAGCCAAACAATGTTGTTCCTGGGTTTTGGCATAAGCCTGCGCTGCCAGCGTATCAGCTGTTTCTCCAGACTGGGAGATGAAAATAGCAAGGTCTCCTTTGATCAATGGAGGAGTACGATAACGAAATTCTGAAGCAATATCAATCTCTACAGGAAGGCGTGCAATTGACTCAAACCAATACTTAGCAACCAGTCCCGCGTAATAGGCTGTTCCGCAGGCAACAATCGTAATACGAGAGATGTCTTGCCAGTTAAAAGGTAAGGGCGGGTGCTGAAGTCCAGATTTGTCAGCATTAAGATAGTTTTCCAAAGTTTGACGAATGACTTGTGGCTGCTCATGGATCTCTTTTGCCATGAAATGAGAAAAATTACCTTTATCGGCCAAATGCTGTGCCAGGGAGTGCTCACGGATTGGGCGCTGGACAAGAGTGCCAGCAAGATTGAAAATCTTGACAGAGTGAGGTGTAAGAACCGCCATGTCTCCATCCTCAAGATAGGACAAACGTTTCGTAAGAGGAGCAAGCGCCGTCGCATCTGATCCTAGATACATCTCACCCTGTCCGTATCCAACAGCAAGAGGGGGACCATAACGAACGCCAATCATCAAGTCAGGATATTCCCTGAAAAGAAAGGCAAAAGCATAAGCACCCTTGAGCTTTTCTAAAGTTGTCCGAACTGCCTCAACTGGCTCAAGTCCTGAGATTAAAGCTTGGTCTATGAGGTGAAGAACGACCTCTGTATCTGTTGCGCTTTGAAATTGAATGTCAGAAGAAGCAAACGCAGGTCGAAATTCTTCGTGATTCTCGATAATGCCATTGTGAACAAGGGCAACACGTTCAGTCATATGGGGATGGGCGTTGGCTTCATTGGGGATACCATGGGTTGCCCAACGGGTATGAGCAATACCACAGTGACCCGGCAACGGGTTTTTTGTCTGAAGGGTTTCCAGATTTTCCAATTTTCCAGAAGCGCGGTGTCTATAAAAAGCACCCTGTGACAGCAAAGCAATGCCTGCAGAATCATAGCCACGATATTCAAGTCGCTTAAGACTTGTGATCAGGGCATCTGAAACATTTGTCCCTGCTTTTCCCAAAATTCCTACAATTCCGCACATATTTATGCACTATCCTTTTTCGTGTGAGTGTTTCTGTTTTTTTTCCGCTCGTGAAAGGCCTTGCCGCCGTCGGTTATATCCATTTGTCTGCTGCGCCCCACAGTCAGCGCTTCTTCTGCCACGTCTTTAGTCACAGTGCTTCCTGCGCCGATGATAGCATAACTGCCAATTGTCAGAGGAGCTACCAGTGAGCTGTTAGCTCCTACCAATACATGATGACCGATTTTTGTAGGCCATTTATGATAACCATCATAATTGCAGGTAATTGTACCGGCGCCGATATTAGTTGCTTCGCCCACTTCTGCATCGCCAATATAACTCAAATGCCCTGCTTTTGCGCCGCGACCAAAAACCGTATTCTTCATTTCAACAAAATTTCCAATGCGGCTTTCTTCGCCAACAATTGTTCCTGGCCTGAGACGGGCATAGGGACCAATTTTAGCGCGGGCCTTGACAGACACTCCTTCAAGATGGGTAAATGGCATAATCTCCACACCACTTTCCACTGTAACGCCAGCACCAAAAAAGACATGGGGATAAACAGTTACATCGCCTGAAAGCTGGGTATCATAACTGAAATAAATGCTTTGGGGATCAATAAGCGTAACGCCTTCTTCCATCGCTGCGGTACGCCACCGATGCTGTAATTGTGCTTCTGCCCAGGCTAATTCAGAACGGCTGTTGATCCCTTCGAGTTCGTTGGGGTCTTCAGCCCTGTAAAATCCAACCCGATGACCTTGGCAACGGGCAATCCTGACTATGTCTGTCAGGTAATATTCGCCGCTTTCGGTGTTCTCCCGAATAGCCTGCAGCATAGAGAGGGCATGGCATCCATCCAGCAGCATCACACCTGAATTACAGAGCGGAATGTCCAGAACTTTGGCAGAAGCCCCTTTGGTTTCAATAATGTCGATAACATTCTCTGCCTCATCAAGAATCAGTCGTCCATAATTTTTTGGATTTGAGGGGATCATCCCCACAACCATGGCAGAAATGCGGGGAGAGAAAGAGGAAAATTTTTCCAGCATTGTTTTCAAGGTTTCCGGACGGATGAGGGGTGTATCACCAAACAGGACAAGAACAATTCCTTTAAAATCCTGAAGGTAGGATTTCGCGCATAAAACAGCGTGTCCCGTTCCTTTCTGTTCATCCTGATACACAATGTCGAGAGACAGAGGATGCTGTCTTGCATAGTGTTCAATGTCGGGCATATCTGGCGAGAGAAGCAGCAGATTGTGGTTTGATTTTATCTTTTCAACTGTACTTAATACATGGCCAAGGATAGGGTATCCTCCCAGTTTGTGCAAGACTTTAGGAACAAGAGATTTCATACGCGTTCCCTTGCCTGCTGCCAGGATAATGGTGAGAATATTGTCCCGCATTTTTACAGTGATACCCTTGCTGACGTTTTTCTTGCAAAAAATATCAGTGACATAATTTCATCTTTCTGCCAAGTTTTTATTTGTAACAAAAGATTTCATTGATTTGTATAGGTTATTTAGATTAAAATTTGGATCAAACTTAAGTATTTGTTTTCAGGGAATGATTGGCATGAACAAAAAAATTCTTTTTATCTTTTTATATATTTTCACCTTGTTGCCGCAAGCAATTTCAGCATCGCTTCTGATCGGAGATAAACCTTCTCCTGCGCTGGTTCAGGTTTTTAATATCCTGGGGATTAAAACCGATGGAACAGCCCAAACTTTGAATAAAATTGCCCAAAAAGATTTTTTGCGAAAATCAGGACAGGAACGTTGGGAAATGGGAAAGAAATACGAAGATAAAAGAGATCAGCTTCTGCCAGTTTTCAAAGAGCTAGGTGTCATCGACGTGGTATGGCCTTCAGCACAACAATATCAACACATTATCATTCATGGTAGTACAGTTACTGGAATGCGGCAACGACTGGCTTTTCTTAATGTGTTATGGAATCAGGGTATCAGAGGAGAGAACATTGTCTTTTTTGTGGGAGAAAGATCTCTTGACCCAAAGAAGGAAAGCAGGGAGATTTTGTTTCATCAAAAGTTTTCCGATATTCCTTTTAGAGAAGGGTGGCAACTTCCCAAAAAAATGCCAAAAACAGAAGCAGATGCTGCCGTGTTATTATGGGATCAGATCATTTCAAATGAAGACTTGCGAATAAAAAATGTTCTTTTTATCCGTGTTCCCATGATCAGGTTTTCTGAAACAGGAAAATTACGGCGCGCACAAACAAAGGACACAATTGAAGCCTGGCTTGATAAAAGTCCTATATCTGGAAAATGTCTAGCAATTTCCAACAATCCCTACATCCCCTATCAGCATCAAACAATGCTGAAAACTTTGGGCGAAAGAAACTGTGATCGGCAATTACAAGTAGAAACGGTCGGAGCGGCAGCAGATACAGACATCTCTGTCGCTGTTCATCTGGATAACATCGCCCGATGGCTTTATACGGAACTCCAAATGCCCTGAGTTGGAAAGGATTGGGGCAAGTCAGAAGCTTGCATCGCGTCCTTTTAATATGTGTGATGGTTTAGATTAATAGTAAA
>BBVC01000042.1 GCA_001192655.1 Caedimonas varicaedens | reverse complement strand
TGTATACTTAAATCCTCCTAGGCTAGTGGTCTAAATTATGGGAGGGGCTTTACCCTTATTCGAGATTCTCAGCTTCGAATACGTTGCGAAACAGAAAGAACAAGCCATAGGGTGCATACCCACCAACTTTGCCAAATGCCATAACTGATAGAACTAATGATCAAAAAGCTTAAGAGTGTTCCTGATAACATGCACAGATAACAAGGGTTTGAATTTAATTTCCAAATTCCCTGGATACATAATTGAATCATTAAAAAGAAGAGAAAAATCCCCACAAACCCTAATTCTAAGGTAATTTGTAAGACATTATTATGAGGATGAAGAGGGAGACCTTCAGTAATAGCAAGAGGATATTTGTAAATAGGAGCTTTAATACCACTATTATTGCATTGCCCAAACTTCAGTGCTAAGGAATTGTTTTGAGTATTTGTCGGTTGAGTATTTGTCGGTTGAGTATTCTGCTTTATGTTCATTTTATGTCTTAAATATTTTCCTAAGTACGGTCGTATCCTATTTCGTTTCGAGCTATCTGATAAAAGAGAAGAGAGGGGTATTTCCCATGCACATCTTTGCTTTGAAAAAACTTCTACCTTTGAGCTTCCTAGGCCAAATCCAAAAAAAGTACGACGAGTAGAGCCTTTAACACTGTCGGATTTATTAAGAACTATGTTACGTACATTTGTCCAGATACTTATACGATCATAAAAACTAGTAGATCCAACATTCTTGAAAGTGTATTGTTTTATAGTAGGAATAGCGTAAATATTTGGGATGATAAAAATACCTATAAAATAAAAGCAGACAATGATTTGTAAGAACCCTTTCCTCACTTTCTGAGGCAGAATATAAAGAGCAAATGGTAGCATTATCCCGCCCATCAATGCCAGTTTGGAAGTTCCACTAACTAAAATAAAAATAGTAACAATAAAAAGAATAAAAATAGCTGTTTCTAATTTTTTTCCTAAAAAGAGGGATTCTTTTTGCTCAAGTGTTAAATATTTTTTCTTTAAAAGAAATACTGGAATTAAAAAAAGAACCATCACAGAAGTGGATTTGTTATATTTGTGCATTTCAACATAAGAGAATTTCATAACACTTAATATAATTCCTTCTGTTATTGCTTCAATGAAGAGTAGAATAACGGTCACAACCCATCCTGTCCAAAGGCTTTTGATAATCTCTGTTTGATATGAAGTTGTCTGCAATCCCCTGAAAACAGAATACCCTGCCAGGAACAGAATTGTAATTCTTAGTACTTCTTTGAAGCTTTCTTCTTTAGCAATTGACCAAAAAGAAGTAAAAAAAGAAAAATTAAAAAAATACTTATCAGAAGCAAGAGCTTGTTATTTTTCTGAAATATGTATTTTAAAGAGAAAGAAGTATACATATCGAGAAAAAAAATGACTGCAAGTATAAGAGTGAGAACAGTGATTCCTTGTGGAGCAAAAACAGTCATCGGTAATAAAATAAAAAAAGCCATTTTATAGAGATATGGAAACGGCACGCATGAAAATACTGAAAATTTAATAGATTCAATTTTTTTATTGATTAAATTTAGCATAGATACCCATTTTTTAACTTATAATTGAAAAAATATTTTTTTCTTCTTACGAAATTAGAAAAAATTATGCAAATTAAAGTTATTCATTTTTTAGCGTCAGGACTTTCTCTAAAAAATATTATTTGATAATTTTGACGGTGTTTTTACTATTAACTCAATATTTTGGACAATACGATCGATTTTTGGATAATATATATCTTCCAAAACCTTACTCGTTGGAGCGGGAGAATCCGGTAACGTAATCCGTGATGGTTTTGACTTTAAAATCCGAGGATCGATTCTTTCAACGACGCTTGCAATGACTTCTCCGGCTATTCCACAATTTTTCCAACTTCCATCAACAACCATTAATCTATTTGTTTTCTCTACTGATTTAACAATAATGTTATAATCTATCGGGTTAAGAATCCTTAAATCTATTACTTCAGCAAAGATCCTCTGTTTTTCTAATTCTTTTGCGGCTTGCATCGCCAAGTAAGAACTGTAACTGGATCCAACTATGGTGATGTCTTTTCCTTCTTTTAAAATCTGAGGCTTTTCTTTGCTTAAATCTAATTCTTCAATAGGTGAAAGCATTTCTTTCTGGTCATAAAGCCACCTATCGTCGATATATATCACTGGATCCTTGCACAAAACCGAAGAAATTAAGAGATCGCGCGCATCTTTGGGAGTTGAAGGCATAACGACCCTTAACCCCGGAATATGAGCATACCAGGAATGTAAGGCTTGAGAATGTTGTGCTCCCTGCTCTCCTCCCCTGTTTATAATAGCTCTTATCGTTACTTGAGGATTTGCTTGCCCCCCCAGCATATAGGACCATTTTGCAGCTTGGTTAACAAGCGGATCACTTGCAAGAACCATAAAATCCATTCTGGGATGTATAATAATAGGCTTGTAGCCAAAAAGAGAAGCACCAACACCTAACCCTGTACATGCCCATTCAGAGACAGGAGAGTCAATAACTCTCTCTTTTCCAAACTTCTTATCTAAACCCTTCATAGTTGTCCCAACATACCAAGGACTCCAAACTCCTTGTCCTAAAATAAAAACTTCGGGATATTTCTCCAAAAGATATTCAAATGCAATTTGAATAGCTTCTGAATAGGAAGTTAATTGTTGACCATTAATATTCTGCTTATTCGGATCCAGTAGACGCATAGACATAACTTTCCAAATTCTCTAATTTTGGCCACGGCGCTTGAAGAGCGTTTTCTTTTGCCTGACTTACTCTTTTTTTAATGTCCTGAAGATGCTGTTGAAATTCTTTCTGTGACATTATTTCATTTTTTTCAAGAGCCAAAAACAGTCGTTGCACAGGGTCTCTTTTCTTCCAGGCTTTAATTTCTTCCAGGCTTCTGCGTACACCCACATCAATATCTTCATTTGATCCTACGTGACCTAACCATCGAAAAGTTACCGCCTCAAGGAATCCAGGGCCTTTATTATCTCTAGCTCTTTGAATCAATTTTGCAGCAGCCTTTTCAACAACTCCAACATCGTTTCCCTCTACAACTTCATAAGGAATACCATGGGCTTCTGCAAAGCGGGATGTAGAATCAAACGGTTGGCGTTGTTGGATGTCCAGATGACTTGAGTAAAGATTATTTTCTACAACAAAAATCATAGGAAGCTTCATAATGGAACTTATATTAAGGCTCTCATGTAAAACACCTTCTTCACAAGCGCCATCTCCAAAAAAAGCAACCCCCACAGAACCCTGTTGGTCAAACTTTGCCGCCAATGCAGCGCCAACAGCCAGAGGAATTGTCCCTGCTACAATAGGAACAGACCCATGGAAACCCTGTTCACCAGCATAAAGGTGCATCGATCCACCCATGCCTTTCGAACACCCTGTTACTTTTCCAAGAATTTCAGCTAGTAACTCTTCCAGATCTCCACCGAGAGCAAGATATTGTGCATGAGAGCGATGATTGCCAAACACTCTGTCCTGCTTGTTCAAATGCCTTGCCACCCCGACAGAAATAGCCTCTTGTCCAACGGCTAAATGGCACGGACAATTGGCAATCCCTGATTTCACAAGCTCAGCGATACATTGTTCTGTTTCTCGAATTAGCATCATCATACAAAGAGCCTGTATGAGAAATTCACTATCTGCTCGATCAATATGAACAGGGTCTATAAATTTTTTTGGATTAGCCAAGTCTCCAAGATTAAGCATTCTCGTCACTTACTTTTTAAAAATTAATTAATTTTGTTATGCGAATAAAAAAAATGTATAGAATCGCAAATATAATTGATATCGTCATCACTTAAAGAAACATTCATAGGCAGCATCAGGCATCTTTCGAAGAAATTTTCTGTTTTAGGCAAAATTTCATTAAAACCCAACTCTATAAATTTATGAACAGGAACACCAGCCCATTGAATAATTGTCGAGATCCCTTTTTCTTGCAAATAAGCTTTTAAGTCATCGCGACGATCGGCCGCTAACTCATAGTTTTGGTAAATGTCAAAATGAGCCTGGTTTTCATTAGGGCTTGGAGGCAACGTAAGTTCTTTTATGCTTTTTAATGACTCGTCATATTTTTTGGCGATTTCACGACGTCTCTTAATATCTTCATTATAAGACTGTAATTTAAAATTCAAAATAGCAGCCTGTAAATTATCAAGACGAGAATTAGTTCCCCACGTAATAACACGACCTCTTTCATCGCGCCCGTGATCTCTTAACAGGGAGACCTTTCTGGCAATCTCTTCATCGTTTGTTACAATTGCTCCCCCATCACCAAAACATCCTAAAACTTTGGCAGGGTAAAAACTATAAGTTCCAAATTTCCCAAATGTCCCTGCGCCTTTCCCCTTATATTTCGATCCCAGAGCCTGAGCAGCATCTTCAACAATCATGAGATTATGCTGTTGAGCAATATCCCGCAAATCATCCATTTTGCACGTCCGTCCGTTTACATGAACAGGCATAATCGCTTTTGTTTTTTGGGTAAGTTTTTCTTTGACAGATGCAGGATCAATCAGATTGTCTTCCCCAATATCACACAATACGGGTTTGGCACCCACAAGCGCAACCGCTGCTGCTGAAGCTATATATGTGTGTGAAGGAACAATCACTTCATCACCAGGGCCGATCCCTGCGGCATTTAATCCTAAAATAATTGCATTTGTACCATCAGCTACACCAAAGACGTATTTCACATCAAGAAATTTTTTCAAATTCTCCTCAAACTCTACTAAATCTTTTTGCAGAATATAGGCACCCCTTGAACAAACATCTTTAAAAATTGAAATAAATTTTTCTTCTTGCTGATAAAACAAAGCTGGATAATTAAAAAAAGGAATTATTCGAGCCTTTGACATAAATTTATCCTTTCTATCAGTTTTTCATATGAGCTGCGCAAAAAATAACTTTATGAACCCTGTCAGGATGGTCTGAAACTAGGGACACGGGTGGCTCGTAATTTCTTGTTGAGCTATCAATTTCATAAGGCATAGGAACTAATTTTCCAAACACAAGTCTTTTAAGACATGATTTTCTCTTCATTGTTTGGGGAATAAGATTGAGAGCAGAAGCTATTTTTTTCATTGGTCTAAAAATCTTTTGTTTAAATGAGGTTGTTTTTACAGATGTGCTACCGTAAAAAGTCGCTTCGAAATTATGGGTGCTCAGTAATCTCTCTAATTCGAGGACGCCATAATAGCCATAGCTATAAGGACTAGGATTAAAATCATAGAGATCCTTATTGGCTGTCACAATTAAGAGGATACCTGCAGGACGCAGAATTCTCCTACACTCTTTCATAAATTGTTCCACATTTGGCAAATAATAAATAGCTTCAAAGATAAGCACAACATCAAAAGATTGATTGGGAAAAGGCATACTTGAAGCATCAAACTGCTGAATATCAACTCGTTCTTCATAATGAAGACGAGCAATACTTAAAATTTCCTCAGAAATGTCTCCTGCCACAAGCCTCTGGGAAATTCGTGACAGATATCCTAGCCCTGGCCCCGTTCCACAAGCAACTTCAAGTGTGTCTTTGCCTTGACAATAGCTTCCCGCCCAATAATATCGATTACAAATCCGTTGTAGTTGCTCTTGGGAGATCTCTTCACCAGATAATTCCGTAACATCTTTATAGTCCACGTTTGTTGCTTTCCTAGCCTTTCGAAACAGTGCTGCGAGACTTTACAATAACATTTGTCCCTGGAGGAGCTGTGGCTACTAATTTTTCTTCACGCAGGCTTATTTTCTTTAAATCATCTGGTGCATTCAGGTTAGACAACAAAGAAACAACTTTTTTTAAGGCAGCCTTTCGAGAAACAATTGCAATGACAGTAATCCAAATAACCTTTAAATCAAGCAAAAAATTTTGATGCGAAATATAAAATAGCCCTAATCTGCTTTTCCATGGACGGATGAGTTGATTATAGGAAATATCGGGATCCTCCTCACTTTGGAGGATTTCTCCTTCATCAGAAAAAACGATCGAAGCAATATCACTAATGCCTGGATTTACGCGTAGAAGTTTGAGTTCTTCATCAGTATATAAATCAACTTCACGCCTTACATTGGGCCTTGGCCCGACCAGACTCATTTCTCCTTTTATAACATTCAAAAGTTGGGGAATTTCATCTAACTTGAAGCGCCGAATAAAAGATCCTAAAGGCGTAATCCTAACATCTGTTGCGGAGGTTGAATCCACACCCGTTTTATCTGCATCCTGAACCATTGATCTTAATTTGATCATTTTAAAACGCTTACCATTCTTGCCAACTCTTTCTCCTAAATAAAAAGGGGAATGATAATCTTGTAGCCATATTAAGGACATACAGATCAAAAGTAGCGGACTAAGAATGATTAAGCCCAGAATAGAAAAGATAAGATCTAAAATTCTTTTCATAATTTATATTGTTAATGCCATAAAAATCACTAGGACAGACCATATATGTATTTTTTAAAATAAGCAAGATGAAAATACGGTTTTGCACGAGCTCTTCTGCAATCTGAATAACCTTGATTTCTCTGAACTTATTCGAAAGATTCGTAAAGTCTATTAAATTTTTTAAGAAAATTTTCATGCATAGGTTGTCTCAATTCAGAGAGATGAGAGACAGGTTTTCCAGTATTCAAAGAAACCATAGAAGACCTTAAAGATAGGGTAGTTCAACATCAACTCAGGAAAGTCTTTTTATGCAGATCCAAGGATTGCACAAGAATATTTATAGACTGGTGAATTACGCACTGTCTCAAGAAAAATATGAACCCCGTCGTAAACGGTGATGATTGGCGCTTTGAATCTTCCCGTAATCAAATGGTCTGTGACCTGGTGGACGACGCTTCATCAGCCTGCCAGCTTTCTACGTGTCGGGGGAAGTGCTGTTCATGAAAGTATGATACTTCCGCTTTTTTTGATGACAGGCGCCTACGCGGCTTTTTTTCTACTGGTTTTACTGTGGCAGCTTGAAATTGAAATCCTGAAACACAAAATCATCACTCATCAACATAAAATGAGACAGGACATTCAGGAGAGAAAGTAGATTGAGACAATGTTGCGGTCATTTCTAAAGAAAAAACTTTACAAAACGTTGTTGTTCTCTTATAAATGGGCGCAGATTGAGGATCTCGTACGGAGGCTCGTATGGGGAGAATTGGTTCCTCCTCTTGCCGCCTTTGAAGTTGTGACACATCGTTGAGGTTAAGTTGAAACAAATTATTCTCAAGCCACAGAACTTGCAGGAGATGATATCTCTCAAAAGCAAATCGATCGTATGGTTCAGCGCTATGTGTGGGCAAAGACTATCGATTTGAACCCAAGTTCTTTGGGGGTACATCTACAGAGGCTGTTAAAACTTAATTTTTGTCACATGAAAATGATGTTCCCATTGGGATATTCTACTTTTTTTGAAAAAGCTGCAAAAGCTCTTACTCAAGATGGAATTTCAGTAGAGGTAGTTATCATTAAGTACAGGACGTTTGCTATGTCTTAATGGCGGATGGAAACTATGTGGTATGGCAGGAGAAGTTATCGCCTCCGTTGTTGAAAGGTTAGATCTCTCATTATTGAAGTCAAAACCACAGAGAGTTACACTGCTAGATTGCCTTGTGCCCACATCATCTTTCCTGGAGAAGGGTTACTATCCTTCAGTTGCACAAGTTATTGATAGAGCAAAATATTTATTAAGTTAATAAGGTTTACAGTCATGATAGATAATACCCAAATAAGAATAGGCGTTATTGGATTAGGCTATGTTGGATTACCATTAGCCCATGCTTTATCAGAACATTTTCCAGTGATTGGATTTGATTTAAATGAAAGGCGTATTACAGAACTAAAAAATGGGCATGATAGAACCCATGAAATTTCTCAGGCTGATCTTCAAAAATCATCTCTCAAATATACAAATAGTGCCAAAGAATTAAAGGATGTTAACTTTTATATAGTTACTGTTCCTACTCCACTTGACCGTACAAATAATCCAGATTTGGGATTTTTAGAGTCGGCATCAACCATTGTGGGTGAGCTTCTTAGTGAAAACGATATAGTCGTTTATGAATCTACGGTTTATCCTGGTGTAACTGAAGATTATTGCATCCCAATACTTGAAAGCAAGTCACATTTGGTAGCGGGCAAGGATTTCTTTGTAGGCTACTCTCCAGAAAGGATTAATCCTGGAGATAAAAAGCACACACTGAAGACAATCAAAAAAATAGTATCTGCTCAAACAGATAAGTCCCTTGAGGTTCTTTCCAATGTGTATTCAACGGTAGTTGAGGCGGGCATACATAAAGCCTCTTCTATAAAGGTTGCAGAAGCGGCAAAAGTTATTGAAAATTCACAAAGAGATATCAATATAGCCTTCGTAAATGAATTATCTATCATTTTCGAAAAAATGGGGATAGATACTCTTGAAGTTCTGGAAGCCGCAAGTACAAAATGGAATTTTCTGAATTTTATCCCAGGTCTTGTAGGTGGCCATTGTATCGGAATAGATCCATATTATCTTACTTATAAAGCCACACTCTTAGGGGTGAAGCCCCACGTGATTCTTTGTGGCCGCGAGACTAATGATAGTATGGGTACTCATATTGGTGAAATTATTATTAAAAAGTTAATAGAAAAAAAGAAAAACTTTTTTTCATTAAATATTGGGATATTTGGTCTTGGTTTTAAAGAAAACTGTCCTGATATTAGAAATAGTAAAGTCGAAGACATATATAAATTCTTTCAGTCATTAAATATAAATACATTGATCCATGATCCATTAGTTTATGATGATTCAGTTGCGGAAGAATACGGCCGTTCAATGAACAAGATTGATGAAATGGTCGATTTGGATGTTGCTATTGTTGCGGTTTGCCACGACTACTATAGGGAACTTGGTCCGAATTATTTTACAAAATCCTTAAAAGGTGGTGGTTCTCTAATTTTTGACGTTAAAGGGATGTTTAATAAAAGCTCGTTTATGAACGAAAATATAGAGTATGTTAGGTTATAAATGAAAATTTTGCTGATTGGAAATGAAGCGTTTTCAATGTTTCATTTCAGAAAAGATCTGATTTCTGGACTTATTAGTAGGGGTTATGACATTACTGTTATTGTTCCGCCAGGAGATTATGTTTCTCAAATCATGGCTCTCGGATGTAAGGTTCATACCATTCAGTTTTCTAGATTTATCTCTCCTTTGCAGGATTTATTACTTTTCCTTAGATTAGTTTTTTTTCTCAAAAGAAATAAATATGATATTGTTCATAATATAACGATCAAACCTAACATTTATGGTGGTTTGGCAGCTTATTTGTGTGGCGTACCAAAGATAGTGAGTTTGATTTCCGGGCTTGGATATATCTTTCAAGAAACAACATCTTTCAAGAAAAAAATACTGACACCTATTGTATCTTTTCTCTATAGGCTGTCTCTAAGATTAAACACTAAAGTATGGTTTCAAAATCCTGATGATATGGCAGATTTTGTTTCGAAGGGGCTTGTTAGTCCGGATAAAACTGTCCTTCTTTATGGGAGTGGAATAAATTTAGAAGAGTTTCAGGAAGATAATGTCACTGAAGAAAAGATAAAATTTATAACTAATAAGTTGGGAATAATCCCTGGAGAAAAAATTGTTCTCATGGTAACAGCACGGTTGATTCTCACTAAAGGGCTGCTAGAGTTCATTGAGGCTTCCAGGAAATGTAAGAACTTAAAAGGATGGCGGTTTTTAATGGTTTCCCCTCTAGATGAGGGAACATATGACAGTGTTGATGTGGAAGAAATGAAAAAATTAATACCCAGCAATTTAATTTGGGAGTCTGATTTTCATTCTAACATTAAAACTTTTTTTAAAATGGCATCGATTGTAGTTCTCCCCTCTAAAGTTAGAGAAGGAGTTCCAAGAAGTCTTATCGAAGCTTTAGCATTTTCAAAACCTGTTGTTACGACAAATGTTATTGGTTGTAGGGAAGTTGTAGAGTCTGGTGTGAATGGTTACCTTGTTCCCCCTGGTGATGCAGATGCGCTTGCCAATGCAATTTCAGATTTAGCTTTGGACGATAAAAAAAGAGAAATTTTTGGTCAAAAATCAAGGATTCTCGCTGAAAAGAAATTTTCTCATAAGAACCTCATAAGAGATATACAAAAAAAATTATATGAGATTACTTAAAATGAAAAAAATCTATCTTCTTATTCCACTTTTATTGTCTTTTATAATTTTGTTCAAATTTATTTATGTTAAATACCTTAATTATGTGTACGAAGATGTTGTTTTTACTTGCATTGCAAATAAATATATAAAAGGTCGGAATGACAGAGAAACCATTGAAAACCTTGCTGAGTATATAGCAGAGAATATAACCTCAGATGGCTGCTCACATGCTCCCACAAATGAGTTGGCTGCACTCCTGCATGGCAATGGTTTGTGCAGTGTTCAATCGTTAATAGCTGCAAAACTTCTAAAAAAAGCAGGTCTCAAATCTAGATTAGTACATTCTAAGCTTCATGCCTTTCTTGAAATCAATATAGATGGAAAGTGGATTGTTTTTGAGCCTTTTGGAGGAATTGTTTACGTTAATGATCTGGGTGAATTATTGACATATGAAGAACTCTTGTCTCACATAAAAAATGATAAAGATTTCTTAATAAAAAGACTTGGAATACTGTCCATACAAAAATCATTCCCTGACAAAAATGAAATTTTTAATTATATGAATAAGTTATATACACCGGTTGATTACATATATAAATATGAAATTAGAGAAGATGTTGATCCAACATCTGGTATTTGTTTTTTTATTGCAGACATTAATAGATTTTTATTAAATTATTTAGGAAAATGGTATGCACGTTTTATTCAAATGCTTTACTTATCTTATTTGGATGGAAAAATTTCTCATTACAAGGAGACAAGCTATATTGAGACTGAGTCTCCAAAAACTACCGGATTTATTTCTGTAAACATTCTTAACTTATTCAGTAATCAGGATAATCTCACGAACAAAGAATTAAATGAATCTTATGATCTTTTAAAAGCCAGACATCATCAGCTTATCGAAGACTATAATGAAGCGGAAAAGATTTACAAAAGGCTCTCTAGATCATCTATAAACTACCGTCATAAGTTGTATTCACTATATTATTATGGTTTTTCCTTATATAAAACAAAAAAGTACTCGGAGGCACTTGAACAATTTCAAACTTTGATTCAAATTGATAAGTCTGAATCATTTAAACCTAAACCAGTTCTTTACTTTATGGGTCGATGCTATGAAGAAATGGGAAAGGTAAATATGGCGTTAAACTATTATAGAAAAGCTTCTTTGGTGTCAGCTAATTCCTACAGTGAATTTCACTTCAAAAGAGCAAGCATGCGTGCATCGCAAATCGAGAAGCGCATGCTGATCCATAAAGATTAACTCTCCGAATCAAATTTTAGGTATCACCTTTTTAGATTGGAAGGCTTTATTAGATGTGCGGTATATTTGGAGTTTTATCACCATACTTGAAAGGAAACCATCAGTCTATTCATGAGCACAAAGAAAAAGTCAACTGCGCTTTAAACTTACTTGCTCATCGAGGACCTGATGGAGCTGGCATATGGTCATCTGCAGAACATGGATTAATTCTTGGTCATCGACGCTTATCGATTATAGATGTTACTGATAAAGGTCATCAACCATTTATCGACAATAAATATGGGAATGTTTTGACTTATAATGGAGAAATCTATAATTACCTTGAGCTTCACAATGATTATTTGAGTAAATATTCTTTCTTATCTAAAAGTGATACTGAAGTTATTTATAAACTATATCTAGAAAAAGGAAATGATACTCCCATCCACTTGAATGGTATGTTTGCTTTTGCATTATGGGATAATAAAAGAAAAAATCTATTTTTGAGCAGAGACTTACTTGGCGAAAAACCACTATACTATTCATTAATAGATGGAGCATTTACATTCTCATCTGAAATAAAACCTCTTGCCCACTTTATAGGCTTAAATAAATTAAACATAAAATCAGAAAGTATTTCTGATTTTATGTCACTTGGTTACATCCCGGGAACAAACACTATATATGAGGAAATAAAAGAGCTTCCGCCAGGGTACTCTCTATGTGTGGATGGAAACCTGAACGTCACATTGACACCATATGATAAACTGCAAATCCCTCAAAGTAAACAAATTACCACTTCAAATGAAGCTCTTGAAGAGTTAGATGTTTTACTCAGAGATTCCATAAAATTAAGACTTCGTTCTGATGTTGACGTTGGTGTGTTTCTCTCCGGGGGTATCGATAGTGGACTTATTATGGCTCTTGCTGCTCAACTTAAACCCGGTATTCAAGCCTTTTCTTTTTCTTCTGATGCAGAAGATTTAGATGAAATCAATCTCGCAAGTGAAGTTGCAGAAAAGTATGGATCTAAAATTAACAAAATCATAATTAATCAGAGTGAGCTAAAAGACAATATAGTGAACATACTTTCAATGTATGGAGAACCTTTTGCAGATGCCTCTGCCATTCCATCTTATTATGTCTCAAAGCATACCTCTACTTTTTTAAAAGTGGCACTTGTTGGTGATGGAGGTGATGAAGTTTTTGGGGGTTACAGGCGTTATCAGCTATCAGCAGCCCAAGATCGCGTTAAAAAATATTTCTCAAAACGCAATCTCATGTTATCTGGAAAAGTTATCAAATCATTTTTGCCTAGTAATAACCTCTATAGATCAAAACTCGATTTCATCAAAAGAGCAGCAGAGGTATTATCGCTTGATGAACTAGATGCTTTCTTATACCAACGTGGTCAAGGTTTAAATAGGAGTGATTTTTTTAAATTTGGAGCCAGACTAGACGGAAATTCTGCGTTTCTGAATGAGCTTTTACATGCCAAGAGCTTCACTAGTATATTAGAAAAAAGCATGTTTATGGATTTGATATGCGAGCTGCCTTATGACTTACTTGTAAAAATGGACATTGCCTCTATGGCAAATTCTTTGGAGGTAAGATCTCCATTCTTAGATAAAAGGCTTGTAAGATTTGGGCTATCTCTTCCTGATAATTTGAAAGCTACTGCACTTAATAGCAAAGTTCTACTAAGACAGCTTGCCAAGAGATATCTTCCAGCCAACATTGCCAGCGCCCCTAAAAAGGGATTCGAGGTGCCATTTATTCAATGGTTAAAAACAGATCTTAAAGCTTTTTGTCATGATGTTTTTATGAGTGACAGCGCATTTATTTATGAATACTTTGATTGTAGGGTTACAAAGGATTTTATTCTAAAATCACTGAATAATGGAACAGTGGATGATTTAAAGAAGGTTTGGTTATTTTTCTGTCTTGAAGTTTGGAATATTGGCTTGAAATCTTCTTTAGAATCAAAACATGGTACTACTCATGCAAGAAACTAAGGAAGCTCAAAATGGGACAAAACTTGGGTCTGACATCTAATAATATTCTTTGCGACTCGTTTTAAGATCTTTAAGCAGTTCTTTAGGTGACCTCATGCTAAAACGCCACTCCCACTCTTTCAAGAAAAGATAAAAATTATTTTTGGGAACACCATTGTATTTTCTTAGGTGACGTTTTGCTTGGTTCCAGAAGTTTTCAATACCATTTATGTGATTATGTTTGTGCGCGAAAAGTTCTGAGTGGGTTATACGACAATGTTTGAATTCAGAAACATCTGAGGTGTTATAAGAACGATAACAGTCTGTATAAACAAGTCTATCGCATCAAATGTTTTGGTATCATCAATGACGTGGATGTAAACATGACCGCCATGCTTAAGAATGCCAAATACAGGAACAATCCTCCTCTAAGGTTTTCATGGACTAGACTTCAGAAATGAAGAAACGCTGTTGGCCTTTTGTATATAAGAATACTTATCGTTCTGTTAAGGCTTCGTCTTTTGCTTTAATGATTGGTTTTAACAGATAGTGCATGACTGTTTTTTTTCCCGTCTTGATATCAGCCGTCACAACCATACCGGGAATCAGCGGTTTTTCATCCCCGGATTTTGTGAATTTCAGATTGGTTGTCCTGAGCTTGACTTTATAATAACTTTGATGTCGTTGGTCTTTTTCATCGACAACAGTATCCGGGCTGATGTCCACAAGCTCGGCGTGGAGCCCTCCATAAATGGAATAATCATAGGCTGAGATTTTGAGCATAGCGGGTTCACCCGGATGCAGAAAAGCAATGTCAGAGGGTTTAATATTGACCTCAACCAGAAGACTATCATCCAGGGGAACAATTTCCATGATGTCTTCTCCTGGTCTTATAATGCCTCCAATCGTGGTCAGCAGGATCTGTTTTACAATTCCCTTAACAGGCGAGCGAATTTCTGTTCTTGACGCGATATTTTCCTGTGAGGTAAAACTTCCCTGCGCCTGCGCCAGTTTATTGCTAGCCTCTCTTAATTCCGTATAATCTTCGTTTTGGAAAATAACAGGAACTTGCTTGAGTTTTTCAGAAGCCTGATTGACCGCAGCTTCAGCTTTCTGGATATTAATTTTCGTCGAATTAAGACGTCCCTGAGCGTCATTTAAATCCCGTTGAATTTTTAAAAGATCCATTTTGGCGCCTAATCCACGTTCAACAAGAGGTTTTTGAATGGCTAGCTCTTGTTGAGAGAGATCTGTGGCTTTTGCCGCTTCGATTTCCCGTGCCTGAAGCTCATGCAATTCTTGAGTTTTTTGATCCAGCTCTTTTTGTGAGATATTAATTTCATTGGCTAAGCGCTCTTTGCGTGCTTTATAGCGTTCACGAGCTTCATCGGCAGCTTGAGGGGCATTCTTCTCGACTTCTTCAGGAACGATAAAGTCTCGACCCTCTGTCAGGGACTTCAATCGCTCTACATCGGCAAGATATCGGTAATAATTATCGCGACCTTCTTTTAAGTGCGCGTCCGCAATCGTTGGGTCAATACGCATTAAAATTTGATCTTTTTGAACAATTTGTCCTTCCTTAACAAGAAGTTCCTGAATAATTCCTCCTTCAAGATTGCTAATTTTCTGTACAGAGCTGGAAGGAATAATTTTGCCTTCCCCACGCGCAATTTCATCCAATTCAGCCCAGTTCGCCCAAATAATAAAAGTAATGCAGAATAGAATAACTGCTCCCATAAGGATTGATACCTTACGTTCAGGTTTTCGATGGTGGGCAGCAATATGAGGGGGCATAAAATCGGTATTTTCTTGTTCCTGAGCAGAGGGAAATATTTTTTTGAAATAAGACAACATCTAAACCTACCCTGCACTGCGAATTTGTGAATTGGAAAGAGCCTTCAGCACTTCAGACTTGGGGCCATCTGCTATGACTCGACCATTATCCATCACGATAATTCTGTCAGTTAGATCAAGCAGGGGTATTCGATGAGAAATAATAATCACCGTTTTATCAGAAATAATGGAACGCAATCTCTGAATGATTTGTGCTTCTGAAGTATGATCCATCATGGCAGAAGGTTCATCAAGCAACAAAATAGAAGGATTTCTGATAAGCGCACGCGCAACGGCAATAGTCTGACGCTGACCGCCTGATAAGGAAGCCCCTCCTTCACTGATTGGCATATCATACCCCATGGGATGATGACGAACAAAGTCATGCACACCTGATAAAATAGCAGCTTTCAGGATTTCTTCATCAGTTACATGATCTGATCCCAATGTTATATTATCTCGTACCGAACCATGAAAGAGGTAGATATCCTGCGGAACATAGCCGATATTTTTACGAAGGTCTGCAGGATCAATTTGACGAATGTCTGTGCTATCGATTTGAATAGACCCCTCATCGGCAGTATAAAGGTTGAGAATAAGCTTCTCAAGGGTTGACTTGCCTGAACCAATGCGACCGACAACGCCAATTTTTTCACCTGATTTTATGGATAAACTGAGTCCTTCCAAAGCTTTTGTCTTTTGGTTTGGGTAAGAAAAGTTGACATCCTTAAATTCAATATCACCATGAAGATTAGGGCGATGGAGATAACTTTGGAGTTCTCCTCTTTCTGTGGGGAGCTTGATAATTTTATTGAGCGCTTCAAGAGATGTGCGTGATTGATTTAATTTGGATAACAGGGAGACAACCTGACTAAGAGGGGCCATAGCCCGCGCTGAGAGAATGGAACATGCAATCAGCCCCCCCGTAGACAGGTCACCTTTGGCAATCAAATAAACGCCCGCAACAACGACAAGTATATAGGAAAGCTGTTGAATAAAGCCTGCAAAATTTAAAGCAAGCGCTCCCAAAAAACGTACCGCGTTGGAAGAAGACGCTGCTTGGGATACAAAATTCTCCCAATTACGTTGCATCCGTCCTTCTGCGCCGAAACTTTTTATTGTTTCCAGCCCATAGATAGCTTCTACTAAAAGAGCATGTTTTTGAGCGCCCTCTCTAAAAGATTTGTTAACCCAGCCGCGTAAGGGTCCCTGTAAAATAAAAGTAACGACCATGATAATAGGGACGGCTAAGAGAGGTACCCAGGCAATGGCTCCGCCGATATATCCAATCAGAAGAATAAAAAGAAATACAAAAGGCAAATCGATAAAGGCAACGAGTGTTGCAGAAGAAAAAAATTCGCGCAGGGTTTCGAATTCACGCAGCTGGTTTGCAAAACTCCCTGAGGATTCGGGACGGAATGCAAGTCGCATTCCAAGGACTTGCTCAAAAATTCGGCTTGCCAGAATGACATCTGCATTTCTGCCTGCCGAATCTACATAGTGAACACGCAGTGTCTTGAGCAGTAAATCAAACCCAAAAACAATGAAAACTCCCGTTGCCAGAACCCATAAGGTATCTGTTGCATTATTGGGAACAACGCGATCATAAACATTCATCACAAACAGGGGGCTTACAATCGCAAATAAATTTACCAAGATAGCAGCGATGGCCACTTGCATGTAAATAGACCAGGATTTTGCGAGAGTTCCCCAAAACCAGTTTTTGGGGTGCTCAATTTCAATATCAGCAGAGCGTTGATCATATCGATAAAGGGGTTGACAGAAAATAGCGTACCCACTGTATATCTGATTGATGTCTTCCAGCCCCATGACTTTTGAGCCGCGGCCTGTTTCCGGGAAAATGACTTCTACATCTTCTCGTGAAGGTTGGGAAACCAGCAAGCAGGCTTTAGCGCCTTCCAGGATGAGTACGCAGGGCAGGGTAAATGTTGAGATGTCGATAAGTTTTTTATGAATCACCCTTGAAGAGAGTCCAATACGTGCGGCGGAACGTATAAAAAGTTCAGGCGTTAAAAGGTTTTTATCGAGTGGCAATCCTGCTTTCAAGGAGACAGAAGATGTCGGCCGCCCATGAAAGCTGGCCAAGATCTCAAGACAAGACAAGAGCGAATCATCATCAAATGCTTTTTGTTGCCATATTTCCTTAAGCCATTGAGAATTTAGCGAACTTTTCTCGACAGGGGCAGGTTGTTCATTTTTCCTGGATTCTGAATTTAGGGGTACAGGATTATTTTTTTTATCGGTTGTCATGCCTGGAAAATCATTTTTAGTTATAGTCTAAGATTATCTTATGGACTTCAGGTTAATAATGAATTAACTTTTATAGGATTAAACTTAAATTTACATAAATTTATATAAAAATGCTGTTAAAATACGGCTAAAAAAGGGGGGGAGGAATAATGAGAGAGAAGTCCTTACAAAATAAATTCAATCGCACTATTTTAACAAGTGTAAGTTTTGTCGCTATGGGTCTTTTGATCCCACAAACTGTTGTTGCAGCCGGTACCAAACATCATAAAATGCACAAGCCCGTTGCCATAAGCTCGGATGATAGTATGACGGATAACAACAGTGTACGCGAAGCTATTATGAGTGCTCTTATAAATAGTCCAAATATCAAGGCTGATTATGCCGCCAAACAAGAAGCTGCGGAGAGAATTGAACAGGCAAAAGCAGGATATTACCCAACCTTGGATGCACGTGCAGCAGGGGGATATGGTTATCTTCGAGATAAATTATCAGGAAATAAACTCAACTCAGCTGCCCATGGGACTGTTGTTTCAGATCGTTATGATATGTCACTGTCTGTCAGACAGATGGTTTTTGATGGTCTTGATACTCCCCATAAAGTTGAAAAAGCCTCTAAGGAAGAAACGCAATCCGGCAAGAAAATCAATGAAACAAAAGAACTGGTTGCTTTCAATGCGGCGCGTGAATACATCACTCTTAGAAGATTTCAGCGTCTTGTGCGTCTAGCAGAGGAAAACATCAGGCAACATGAAAATATTTTAGGAAAAGTTCGCAGTCAGGTCAACGCAGGTAGATCGACAATTGCAGATACTCAACATGTGCAATCGCGTCTTGAAGATGCAAGAGCAGCCTATCGAGATATTCAGGGTGACCTGGAGAGTTCTGCTGCACGCTATATGGAAGTTATAGGTCACGAGCCAGGGAGATTAAAAAATGCACATGTGCCAGGCAATTTATTGCCAACAACCCAAGAAGCTGCATTGGAATTCGCACGACAGTCCAGTCGTTCGCTGGAAGTTGCTAATGCAACTGTTGAAGTTGCAAAAGCTGACCTTGAAGTTACAAATACACCCTTTTACCCTTCTCTTTCTCTGGAAGGAGATGCGCAACGAAACTTTAATGCACCTGGCACTAACGGAAATCAGACAACGCTGAGTGCCTTGGCAGTCGTTCGTTACAATCTTTTCAATGGTGGACGGGATATTGCCAAGAAGCGGGAATATATAGAGCGCGTCACCGAAGCCAAATTCAAGCGTGAGGCCGAGTTGCGCAGGACAGAGCGTGAGGTTCGTATTTCCTGGGCAGAAATGTCAAGCGCTCACCGGCAAGCGGATGCTTTGAGAGAGGCGGTTAAAAGCAAGATGCAGATGCTCCATACTTATCTAAGCCAGTATGATTTGGGTAATCTCAGCTTTTTACAAATTCTGGATGCAGCTCATGAAGTGTTTTTGGCGAAAGGTTCGCTGATCACAGCTGATGCAGCTGAAGATACGGCAGCATTGCGTTTATTGGCAACGATGGGCAGCCTTGTAAAGTCTTATGGTGGTTCTGCATTGCCAAATAACCCCAATGAAATTAAGCCTGTTTCTTATACTATGTCTCAAACGAAACGTAAAAGGGGATAGTTTTTAATTATAAAATTCTTTGGAAATAAGAAATAGATGTGAGCAGATAGTATAATGAAGAAGATATGCGTTACTATCCTCATCTCTGACACATGCCGAGTGTCCTGACAGGTATCCTCTCATTATAGGGGGGAACATATTCTTATCAATCAAAAATGGAATTGGGAAAAAGTCCGTTGTGAGCCTTGTCAAAGTGGGTGCGGAAATACTTCAAGCATTTTTGCTCAGTCCAACACGAAATAGGCATTCCTTGCGGAGCAAGTATTGGCGAAATTTTTGATTTGGTGTTTAAGCTTGTCCTTGATATCGAGGATCAAGCCCGTTTGACAGTGCTAAAATCACACTTGGAAGCCAACCCAATTTCTGAAATCTCTGATGAAGAGTTTGAAACAAAAGTTTTAAAAACTTCCGAGCTTATAATTGTAGAGTTTTTAAATACATGTTACAGAGCCCCCTCATCTAAGTGCCATTTTGTAAAGATAAAAAAGCCTCTTTTAGAGGCTTTTTTATGGAGTGGGTCAAGTTGTAAACTTTTTATGGGTGGTGCCGCAAATTCCAACCTTTTCTACCTTAATTTGGTCAAGAAAATTTAAAGCACGAGAGTTAAGATCAACAGGGACTCCTCTGCGTGTAAATTGATTCTTGATAAATTCTGACCAACCAAGTTTGTCTAAAGCATCGGTCGGTGCATTAGCGCGTGCTGTGGCGAGTGTCATCATTTGAAAAGCAATATTTGAAAATGTAGGATCAAAGTTTTTAGATTCTATAATGGAATGCAGAAAAAGACGACGAAGGTAGGTTCCTGTATCTAAAAGAATATTAATGACTGGAGCCTGGTTTCTTTTTATCTGATAAGCAGCTTTAAACCCATCAACAAATATATCGTAAAGAGCTCCTGTAAAAACACGGGAAATCTCATGAACTTCATGATCTACTTTAAGAATGTTCACATCATCATCTGCATTTCTGAGTCCTGTTTTGCTACCGATTGCTTTTCCAAACTGTTCAGCCAGCAAGGCTAGAAAATTCTGTTCATGAAGATTACCTTTGGTGTCGGCTAGTAAATCCTCGCATTGGCGGTGTTGGGACAAAACCCAGAAGAGGGATGTGATATCGCCAAAAGCTTCATGTAATCCTCCTGTTTGTGGAGAGTGACTATCAAAATATTCTGGATGCAAGAGGTCTAAAAAGGAGTGACCTGTTTCGTGAGCAACCACTTCAGAGGATTGGCAGGTATGAATTTTTGATTTCTTATCCATTTCACTTGTGAAAGAAAAAAACATCAAAATACGTGAACCATCTGCTTCACGTGAGTAATAAGCATTTTCATCTTCGCCGGCATGGGGCGTTATTTTCAGGGTCTGGAATTTTCGCTTATCAAATAGCTTAATTGCTTGTCCTAATGCCAAACTTTTTGGGAATAAGGTATTTATAGCTAACAACATA
>BBVC01000041.1 GCA_001192655.1 Caedimonas varicaedens | reverse complement strand
AATATAACCATTTTAAAGGTTTTTAGCTATAATATTGCTAAATCCTGAAGATACATTTGATACACGCCCGATGCGATCGTAAAGGTATGAATACTATCGAATTCAGATGTCCCTGGTTTGTAATCTGTAAAATCACCATTATTATTTGGTTTTACAGGTGTTTGTATCACTTGCATGAAAAGATCTGTTGGCCCTGCAGCAATTTTTCTGGGAACAAAAACAGTACTAATTCCCATATTTTCTTCACTAACGGAAGGATCCTGATCGAACATTCTAAGGCGGACACCTTTTCCTGCTTCATCGAAGTAATCGCTGAAAGATGCTTCAACTTCTCCATATAAAAGTGCCAAAGAACCCAATAAAATTCCAGTTCTTTTTAAAATAGTATAAGAAAATTTGGATTTAGCCATTTTTACGCCTCTTTGTTTTTTATAAAATTATTGGCTATAGCTATTAAAAATTGGTTAAATTATTTCAATCAATGTCTGGTATTTCAGATTTTATTTGGAAAAGTAGGAGTATCTTCTTGATTGAAGACAATTATCCTACGTGAATAATGAGAATATTCTTGTTTAACCCAGAGACCGCTCAATTGCCTTGATGGCGTCAGGAAGACGATGACCATCGGGGCCCCCTGCCTGAGCCATATCAGGGCGTCCGCCGCCGCCCTTGCCACCCATGGCCTCTGCCGCCACTTTAACGTACTCTATAGCATTGAGCTTGTCCGTCAGATCGGTCGTCACAGCAACAACAATAGAGCCTTTCCCCTCTGTCTGAGATCCCACAGCCACCACACCTGATTTGATTTGTTTTTTAAGATCATCGGCAATTGATTTAAGATCTCCGGCTGATACGCCTTCTAAAGTGCGGCTTAAAAAGTTGACGCCCCCGATTACCTTAAAAGCCTGTTGCTCATTACTTTCTGCAGTGCTGGCCAGTTTTACTTTCAGTTCTTTTAATTCCCGTTCGAATTTGCGGCGCTCTTCCTGAAGTGCTTCAAGACGACTGAGAATTTCTTCAGTGGGGCGTGTTTTTAGTATCTGTGCGGAACTTTGGACAATTCTTTCCAGTTGGCGGGCATATTTCTCTGCTTCTTCGCCTGTTCTGGCTTCTATGCGACGGATGCCTGACCCCACGCTATCCTGATCTGTAATTTTAAAATAACCGATATCGCCGGTGCGAGAGACATGAGTTCCTCCGCACAGCTCGATAGAATAGGGAGAAGATTTGCCAGGATCACCCTCTGAACCCATTGAAACCACACGGACTTCTTCTCCATATTTTTCACCAAAAAGAGCCATGGCTCCGGCTTTTATTGCTTCTTCAGGAACCATGAGATGGGTTGTAACTTCTGTATTGGCGCGAATCAGGCGATTAACGTCATCTTCAATCTCATAAAGTGCCTGAGAAGGAATCGGTAAGGCGTAGCTGAAATCAAAGCGTAGTCGATCTGGCGCCACAAGCGATCCCTTCTGGGTAACCTGATCGCCCAACCGACGTCTCAGGACAGCATGTAAAAGATGTGTAGCCGAGTGATTTGCTCTTAACAGACAACGATTTTTTTCATTAACAGTTAGCTTGAGGGCTTGTCCGATCTGCAAGTTTTCTCCTGCCAGTACCTGTCCACAATGCACATGAAGTGTTCCTTTTTTGATGGTATTCGTAATCTTAATCTCTACGCCATCGCCCTTGATCTCGCCGATGTCACCCATCTGGCCACCCGATTCTCCATAAAAGGGTGTTTGATTAAAAATGAGTTGAACGTCCTGTCCTGTTTTTGCTTCGTGCTGAAGAGCATCACCGATAACAATGGACTGAAGAATGCCTTCTGCTTCTGTCACACGATAACCCAGAAACTCGCTGGCACCATTTTTTTCCTGAATGTTAAACCATATGGCATCGTTTTCTCGTTCTCCCGAACCAGTCCATGAGGCGCGGGCTTCTTTTTTTTGTTTGGCCATGGAAGACTCAAACCCCTGAAGATCAACCGTGCGATGTTCCGCGCGTAAAATATCTTGGGTTAAATCAAGAGGAAAGCCGTACGTATCATACAATTTGAAAGCGACTTCGCCCGCAAGAGGTTGTGCGTTTGACAGTTTTCCCGTTTCCTCTTCTAGTAATTTTAATCCTCGTCCCAGAGTCTGGCGAAAACGTTCTTCTTCAAGACGAAGCGTTTCTGTGATGAGGGCTTGTCCACGAACAAGTTCTGAATAAGCTTCTCCCATCTCGGCAACCAGAGCAGCAACCAGGCGATGCATGAGAGGCTCTTTCGTTCCCAGAAGATAAGCATGGCGCATGGCGCGGCGCATAATACGCCTCAGAACGTACCCTCTTCCCTCATTGGAAGGCGTTACGCCGTCTGCGATCAGGAAAGCACTGGCACGCAAATGATCGGCAATCACACGATGGGAATTTCGAGATTTTCCTTCTGCCCTGATACCTGTTTCTTCCACGGACGCCTGGATAAGTGTCCTGAAAAGGTCAGTATCATAATTGTCATGAACGTTCTGAAGGACGGCAGAAATACGCTCTAGTCCCATACCGGTATCAATAGAGGGTTTAGGTAATATAACGCGTCCATCCGAAAGTTGATCATATTGCATAAAGACCAGGTTCCAGATCTCGACAAAACGCTCTCCATCCTGATCGGCGCTACCAGGGGGGCCACCGGGGATATGTGCGCCATGGTCGTAAAAAATTTCAGAACAGGGACCGCAGGGACCTGTATCTCCTGCTGCCCAAAAATTATCAGACCCCGCAATGCGCAGGATTTTCTCATCAGGGATTCCTGCAATTTTTCTCCAAAGCCTTGCAGCCTCGTCATCGTCGATATAAACAGTGATCACCAATCGATCGCGAGAAACGCCAAAATCTTTGGTGATAAGATTCCAGGCAAATTCGATGGCTTCTTCCTTAAAATAATCGCCAAAAGAAAAATTCCCCAGCATTTCAAAGAAAGTATGGTGGCGTGCTGTATAACCTACATTCTCAAGGTCATTATGCTTGCCGCCTGCACGAACGCATTTCTGGCTCGTCGCGGCGCGCGTATAGGATTTTTTCTCAATTCCTTTAAAAACATTCTTGAACTGAACCATTCCCGCGGCTGTAAAGAGCAGAGTTGGGTCATTGCGGGGAATCAGGGGGCTTGAATCAACGATCGTATGATCCTGAGCCTGAAAATATTCAAGAAAATATTTGCGAATTCGTGAAGTCGTCCACATTGTGCAGCTCGCAGAATTCAGGCTGCGTCTGTATCAGAAGATACCGAATCTTCGAAGGGCGCTCCAATCGCAAGCGCCTGGGCAACCACTCCCGAATTTCCGCGGATTTCCTGCTCAATTTTGGCACTCATTTCTGGATTATCTTTCAGGAATTGCTTGGCAGCTTCACGTCCTTGTCCGATACGCTGTTCATTATAAGAGTACCATGCTCCTGATTTTTCAATAACCTCAGCCTTAACGCCCAGATCCAAAATCTCACCTGTTTTAGAAATTCCTTCACCGTACATAATATCAAACTCAACCACTTTAAAAGGGGGAGCGACTTTATTTTTCACGATTTTAACGCGCGTTTGATTGCCGATAACTTCATCGCGATTCTTGATAGCCCCGATACGACGAATGTCTATGCGGACAGATGCGTAAAACTTTAAGGCATTTCCTCCTGTTGTGGTTTCTGGATTACCAAAGATAACGCCGATTTTCTGTCGGATTTGGTTGATAAAAATTACCATTCCCCCTGACTTGGAGATGGAACCTGTCAATTTTCTGAGAGCCTGACTCATAAGGCGCGCCTGAAGCCCCATATGAGAATCTCCCATATCTCCTTCAAGTTCCGCTTTTGGTACGAGGGCGGCAACGCTGTCAATAACCAGAACGTCAATGCTTCCTGAACGAACAAGCGTGTCGGCAATTTCCAAAGCCTGCTCGCCTGCATCCGGTTGTGAGATCAAAAGTTCATCGATATTCACACCCAGTTTGCGAGCATAAACAGGATCCAGCGCATGTTCAGCATCTACAAAGGCGCAGAGACCTCCCTTTTTCTGAGCTTCCGCAATACAGTGCAGAGCAAGAGTCGTTTTTCCTGAACTTTCGGGACCGTAAATCTCAATAATTCGTCCGCGCGGTAATCCGCCAATTCCCAGGGCAATATCCAGTCCCAGGGAACCCGTGGAAATAGATTCAACTTCAAGCGCTTCCTGTTGCCCCAGTTTCATAATGGATCCCTTGCCAAAGGCTCGTTCAATCTGGGAAAGAGCCGCTTCCAATGCTTTCTGCTTGTCCATCCTTATAGATGCTCCAAAAGTTACAGGTTATAAATGTATCGCCGCTGATTGTTCCACAGTGGCTTTAAAAACGCAAGAGAACAACAAGGAGTTTTAAAGGGAATTATATATTGAGGGAGAGATGAAGCTGAACTTCTGACGATTTTACATGAAGTAGTTTCTGGAAAAATTATGCCCAGGTGAACTGATAAGGGACTTGATTTTCCCGTACCCGTTCGATCCTGGGCATTTTAGGCTGAATACTTTTTATTTTACACTATGTTCTACTCTAGGTCCTGCGCAACTTCGTTCTCAACAGTTTTCGCTTTCTCAAGTTCTTTTTGTACTTCTTCTTGAGTTATATCCCCTGTTTCCACTGATTTTGCCGATTCACTAAGCCCTTTCATGGCTTCAGACAGTTTTTGAGCGGCTTCCAATAGTCTTGCTTTCGTCTCTTTTTCTTTTGCCGAAGAGAGAGATTCGCCACGCTTCGTCATAACTATTTGTGGCGCTTTTTGGACTTTCTGTTGAAGAGTCTCTATTTTCTGTTTTTCCTGAGTAATCTCGGTGATTGCCATTTGTTTTTCTATTTTTGTAAGAGGTGCACTTTCTATTTTTCCTACGTTTCTTGTAAGAGGTGCAGGAGTTCTTTCTATTTTTACTACGTTTGTCTGTGAAGCAGAATCTCCTGTTGTTCCATCTGTCTCTGGTTTCATGGTAGAGGCTTTAGCACAAGCGACACTTAAAGCTGGGTTCACATTTCCGGCTTTAGCACAAAACGAATTTCGTGCGCTGTTAGATATTTTGCTAATTTCCTGTGCCAGAACTATTCTGGCATCTTGACCACCCAACGCTTTTACAGCAATGCCATGGCATTGAGAGCTCATATAATCACCCGCTTTTTCAGGACAAACAGTTTCCGCAAAAGCACCGATAAGTTTAATGCTACACGCCCGACCTTCGAACGAACGTATACTAAAAACTCCTCCAAAAAAGCTGGCCTTGCGACATATTTTTTCAGCTGCTGTACCCTGGCTTATGACTCCTATGAATTTTTCCAAATAACTCGCTTGTGCAACATGCGGCGTGCATGTAAGTGCAAAAGCAAAGGCTGCTAACATGATCATTTTCTTTTTCATTTTTTGAGAACTCCCTTAAAAATATTACAAATCAGATTCTAGCGAACAAATAGTAAATAAATACTTAAGAGTCCGAGAGATTTTTTATTTTGGAATAATTTATAAAAAAGGTCTGGAGCTACGACCTAATAGACAAAGAGCAAAGCTTTTGATTGTATTATTTTATGTCCGTGACAGGGCTTTGATAAACACTCTATGAGCCGTTGGCGTAGAAATAGAAACTTTTATGCTGTCAGAAAGGATATGTGTGCAATCTGCTACGCAGACATCTGCTTTTTGAAGTTCCTGCATATAAAAAGCATAGTTATTAAGTTGCATGAGCATAAAATTTGTGTGGCTTTTATAAATTTTCTTGATGGCTTTCATTTGAGATAAAATGGAAAATAGCCGATCCCGTTCATTTTTAATTTTCTGCCAGGAATCAATAATTTTTGTGGGATTCTCCAGCTCTTTCCTGATCAGTTTTTGAGAAGGGCTTGATAGCCCAAAGGGGATTTGAATATAGCGCAGCGTATTAATGATTTCAGGATCAGCAAGAACAACTCCACACCTTAATCCTGCCATTCCCCATGCCTTGGAAAGCGTTCTTAAAATAATAAGGTTTTTGGTGGCAGAAAGATATTGAAGCATGGAAGGTTGCTCTGAAAATTCAATATAAGCCTCATCAACGACAACCAGTCCGTTAATGGAATGGCATATTTTCAAGATAGTTTCATTCTGGATGATCGTGCCAGTGGGGTTGTTGGGATTACAAATAAAGAGTATTTTTGGATTTTCTCGGGTAATTTCCTGAACATCAATATATCCGAAAGTATCGCCGCGCATGGGAACGCTTTTAACCCGTACCCCATGAATTTTAGCCCAATGCGCATAGGCAGGGAAAGTAGGGTCAAGGGTGCATATGGAATCTTTATGGGGTTCGCAAAAAGAGCGAAGCACAAGGTCGATGCCTTCGATAGAACCAACTGTAAACAAAAGTTGGTCTTGTGCTACTTTTGGAAATTTTATATCAGGGTAAAAGTTCGTGTTTATATTGGAAATTGTTTCAAGATATAAACTCTTTAACTCCAAAGGATTCAGCGAGGGATATTCCCCATAGGTGCCTGCATAAGGATTAGTACTGTTCGACAAGTCAAACCGGTACGCATTCTCAGTATAGTAAATTTTTTTAATAGGTCCTGGCAGGTCAAGACCAGAAAGGCTTCCCCTTGCTTGAGGGTGGGTGATGGAAGACATATAGCTCTCCTTGTCAAGCAATAACCTGATTATTGTTGGAGTGTTTCTCATTTAATATTCTATTCTCTTTAACAAAGACAATAAAGTGTTCACTCTCTATAGGTTTGGAAAAATAGTAACCTTGCACTTCATCGCATTGATTTTTCTTCAAAAAATCGAGCTGTTCTTTTGTTTCTACACCTTCTGCAACGACTTTGAGCTTTAATTTTTTAGCCAATGCAAGGATAGAAAGCGCTATATTATGACCTTTTCCCGAATCATCCTGAATAAAGGATTTATCAATTTTCAACTTATTTATAGGAAGGATATTAAGATAGTTCAGGTTAGAGTAGCCTGTTCCAAAGTCATCGACAACCAGGGCAATTCCCTTGCTTTCAAGCCATTTAAGAGAGTTCAGAAACAATGTTGCATTGCTCATCAGCCCTGTTTCAGTGATTTCTACTTCGAGGGATTTAGGGTTAATCTTATTTGACGAAATCATTTTTTCCATCTCCCCCAAAAAATTTCTGTCCTTAAACTGTTGCACGCTTACATTAAAGGAAACAAAGAAACGGGGAAGTTCTAAGGCTTCCCACTCTTTCAGTTGCCTTCCCACTTCGTTTAACACCCAGGCTCCAATAGGAACAATCAGCCCTGTTTCTTCCGCCAGCGGGATAAACTTGTCAGGACCAATAATCCCTTTTGTGGGATGGATCCAGCGCAAAAGGGCTTCTGCTCCTTGAACAAGTTCGGTCTTAAGATCAAGAATAGGTTGATAAAAAAGGGAAAATTGCTGTTGTTGTATAGCGTTATGAAGGTCATTCTCCAGATCAAGCGTCTCTACCGCTTTATCTGTCATGTAGGAACCATAAAATTGATATCCTTTGTGACCGCCCTGATTTTTGGCATGGTACATGGCAGAGTCAGCATATTTCAAAAGTTCCTGGGCTGTCGCTCCATGTGTGGGAAACATGCTGATTCCCATGCTGGCTGATGTACTGATGCTATGTTGATGAATTTTAAAAGATTTGTTGAAAATGGATAAACAACGCTCAATAATGGGAAATACTTCACTTTGATCCGTAAGTTCATTGATGACAAGGACGAACTCATCCCCACCCAGGCGCGCCAGGGTGTCAGTTTCCCGAATGGTTCTGCTCATCCGTTTGGCAACTAGCTGTAGCAGTAAATCACCCGCCTCATGCCCCAAACCATCGTTCACTCCTTTAAATCGATTCAAGTCAAAAAGAGCTACAGCCATGATATAATTATGACGTTTCGCATTTTTGATATTCTCAGTAATTCGATCGTACAAGAGCGTACGATTGGGTAAATCAGTCAAACTGTCATGAGTGGCTTGATAGAGAAGCTGCTGTTCCATGGATTTGCGTTCGGTCACATCTCGAAAACTGAACACACGTCCCACAATTTTGTCTCCCATTTTTTGGGGAATGGAATAACGTTCAAAAATTCGTCCATCTTTCAATTCAATTTCATCAAAGCAATTACTTTCTGGAGTGGCGTAAAGCTCTTGAAGTTTTGCAATAAATAGTTGGGGATCTTTTAGGCTGTTGAGAACATAGGAAACGGCTTTCTCATCTTCCTTATTTGCAAGTACTTGCTCAGGTATACCCCACATATTACGGAATTTCTGGTTGTAGCTGGCGATTATGCCTTCTGTATTGACCACCAGAATGCCATCGGCGGTAGATTCCAGAGTCGCCTTTAGCAGGGATAAGGATTCAAGAGCGGCATCTTCTTTAAGGGGTTGTTTTTTTTTGGTCATTCTTGTGTAAAAAATCAGTTACTCTACATAAAATTATCTTAACACTATCTTCTTAATATACTATTAAATAATTTCCTTTATTTATATAAGCATATGTAATGTTTGAAAATAAAAGGAATGCAGAAATGAAAAAAAAGTCTCTTCAATATTTAACATTATGCCCTTCAATAGAGTGGTTACAGGATGTTTCTTTTGATAAAGACCTTTCTCTAAAGACAATAGTAGTAATGTCCAGATCTGACATCGAAAAAATTCCCTGTGATGTTTTAAAAGAAAAATTTGGTGCTGTGAGAGCAGTCAAAAATTATACTGATGATCATGAAGTCAAAAATATGATCAAGCAGTGTCATCAGGATTTTGCTTTCCAAAAAATAATAGCGCCCGATGAAGAGGATATTCTGCGGGCTGCTTTTCTGAGACAGGAACTCAATGTGGATGGACAATCCTGTGAAAGCGCTCTTGCTTTTCGTGATAAGGTCAAAATGAAAGAGATTTTATCTCAGGCAAATGTTTTGGTGCCGCCATTCAGGAAAATTGAAAAATTAACAGATCTGTCTGATTTTGCAGAAACTCATGGTTATCCTTTAATTTTAAAGCCATGCAGAGCGACTGGTTGTCGGGGTATTTATGTTCTTGATCATGAGAAAGATGTTCGTGCTGCTGTTCAGGTTGTTCAGAATGCGCCCCGGTCTTTTTATCAAGTTGAAGCGTTTATCCAGGGAGAAATGTATCATGTAGATGGTCTTATGATACAGGGAAAACTAGCCTGTTCATGGCCTTCTCTTTACTTTCACCCCCCTCTCAATATGATTCAGGGAAAATGTGCATCAAGTTATATGCTTGCTGCTGATAACCCTCTTACGTTCACGTTGAATCACTACGCAGAAAAGATTCTAGGTATTATGCCTACGCCCCAGAATACAGCTTTCCATCTGGAGTTTTTTATCTCTCCAACAGATAGAGAACCAGTTTTTTGTGAAATTGCATCAAGAGTAGGGGGCAAGGGTGTTAATCAGGCATGGAAATCTTCTTTTGGACTTGACTTGAAACAGTCTTTTGTTCGTATGAACTATGGTGTAGATCTTCCACCGTTTCGTATGCCGACCACTCCTTTTCACCTATCCGGAGAGATTTGGTTCCCTTATCTTCGCGGAAAAGTAGAAAGTATTCCTGATCATTGCCCATTCCCGTGGGTAAAGCAGTGGGAAATTTCTGTAGAGATTGGCGAAATTTTGGCTCCTGGAGAGGATATCGACCGCATTCTGGGGGGAAGTTCCCTCATGACCGCCAGCAGTGAGCAGGAAATGCAAGAAAGGATGACCCTTTTCAGTCAGTGGTTCTATGCCGCTCTAAGAATTTCAGCTCCTGAAAAACATTTTAGCGATGAGATTTCCCCTTTGCGTAGCGCGCCATACTCCCGGTAAGGTATTCGGCCATCCGCCAACCTTCCCACAGGATTTCTCTTAAATGTTCAACGTCATGAACAGGATATTTCCTCAGAACCTCAAATCCTTCTTTGGAATGTTCCTGATCAAGTTCACTGTGTAGGGAAAAATGGTTGGTTTCGGGAAACATGGATTGCGCTTGTGTATGAAAAATACAGGAAGCAGATTCAAGAACGCAGTGCATGAGAATTGTTCTTTCTTCAGGAGTTCCAGACAAGACTTTTTGATAGAACCAGCTTGATGTTGCGTCGAGAATGGGTTCCCAGAAAGCAACAGGCATATTATGACGCATGGATAAAAGCGATTTGTTATGCCCTGTTAGCGCCGGAG
>BBVC01000040.1 GCA_001192655.1 Caedimonas varicaedens | reverse complement strand
CCGATGTTGACACCCTGCCTCTTCTGCAAAATGTTGCTCGGCCAATTCCTGATACTCCTTGGGATTTCCTGCGGCTACACGGGCGGCAAGGATTCTTTGAAACCAGTCTGACCAAAAATTGAGAGCTTCCAGTAACTTGTCTTTCACTTCTTTTTGCTGGACGAACTCGGAATTGATCAGCTTCATCAGAGCTCCCTTACGGAACCGTTCTTCATGCTTGACCTGATCTTTTTCCAGTAAGGAAATGGGATCAGTTAAAGCGCCGTTCTGCGCGAATTTGACGCGCGCGCGTGTCGGGTCTTCATAAAGACCCAAACCTTCAAACTGGATCGATAATGCCCAAAATCCTTCTTTTCCCTTTCCGGTAAATCCATGTTTTGAATGAGGAGAGACAATCACGATATCGCCTGCCGCAATAGGCTGCTGGATATCCCCCATGGTGACTCCTTCGCCTTCTGTAATAATAATCATACTTGCCGTAGGATGGGCATGAGCCGAGAGAGTTTCCTCTTTTTTCAAATGGACCCAACTGAGAGAGAAACGTCCCTGTTCAGGAAGAAAAGCGGCTAAATCTCTATTTTTCCTGAAATCAAGCAAAAGTCCAAGATTATGAACGTTGTTACCTATTTCAATGGACTTCAGGGCGGGAATAGCATTCCTGTGAATGATTTTTACATTTTTTTCTGTAGTAGCATACGATAACTTGCTCATCTTAATACCTATTTTTAAATATTTCAGGTAAATGATAGAAGTAATGAGTGAGTAAAGCGTTAAAAATATGTTACATTTTTATAAATACACAGATAGAGATGCTGTTGAGGTGCGTCAAGCAATAATGTCTGGCAAAAGCCTGCTTTTCAGCTTTAACATTTGGTCTTTTAGTAATAATTTGCGTTTTTTTAAACGCTGTACAGCAATTTGATTTACAATATTCTCTCCCAGCATCTTTTCGATCATCACATCAAGTTCCCGATGCTCTTCGTTAAGCCTTTCCAATTGATTGTGGAGAATTTCCTGGTCATCCATATGCTGCGTTATCTCTTGCTTTCAGGCAGTTTTTTTTAAAATAACTTTTTCTTATTTTAACAGCTTGAAAGAAATATTGTAAGCCTTCTTGCGCTGTTTATAACAAATGATATAACGTTTGGATAGCAATTCCTAGAGAAAGAGTTATTTATGCCAAAACGTATTGGAATTTTGACAAGCGGTGGTGATTGTGCAGGGCTCAATGCCGTGTTGCGCGCCGTTACCCTTCGTGCCATCCAGGGATATGGATGGGAAGTCTATGGTATCAGTCATGGGACACAAGGACTTTTACGTCGACCCATTGACTATCAAAAACTTGATCTCAAGTCATTTGAAGGTTCTATCCTGCGCCTGGGCGGAACCATTTTGGGAACAACCAATAAGGGGAACCCTATTGCCTATCCGATGGAAGACGGAACGCTTAAGGATCGGTCAGCTGAATTTGCAGAAGGGTGTCAAATGCTGGGGCTTGAAGCCATGATTGGTGTTGGAGGAGACGGAAGTCTCCATATCCTTCGCAAGCTCATGGAAAAGAGTAAAATTCCTTTTGTTGCCATTCCTAAAACGATTGATAATGATTTGGGCATCACAGAACGTTCAATTGGATTTACAACGGCCGTTGATGTCGCTACAGAAGCCCTTGATCGGCTTCAGCCCACAGCAGCAAGTCATGATCGCGTCATGATTCTTGAAGTGATGGGACGGGACGCTGGGCATATTGCCCTGGCTGCAGGAATTGCAGGAGGGGCGGATATTATTATTATTCCGGAGATTCCGTATAAGCTTCAAAATATTGCTCATAAAATCGATGATCTTTTAAAGAAACAAAGAAATTTTGCTCTTGTTGTGGTGGCTGAGGCGGTGAAGACAGAAAACGGTAGTGCTCTTCAAATTTTCGACCTGAATGGGCGTGCCCGATATGGGGGAATCGGTCATTATTTGAGTGATGAAATCACACGCCTGACCGGCGCTGAAACACGCTTTACGGTCCTTGGGCATTTACAGAGAGGGGGGCAGCCGGACGCTTCAGATCGTTTGTTAGCCTCGGCTTTTGGTGTTCGGGCTGTAGATCTTGTTGCCGAAGGAAAATTCGATCGCATGGTTGCTTGGCAAAATCGCACAATTATTGATGTCCCTATTCTGGATGCCATCAGTTTGAACAGTACTGTGGATCCAAACGATGCGCTGGTTCAAACGGCACGGGGATTGGGTATTTGTCTGGGAGATGCGCCCTACGCGTAAAAAAGATTTCTTGCACTCTTTCTTCAGAATGATTATCAACAAAGAAGGACATAATTGTCATTGTGTTTTGAAGAACAACAAATCCACATAAGTGAAGGAGAAAAAAAATGGCGCATCCCTTGATGCCTAAGGCGACAGCTTTATGGTTGGTGGAAAACACTTCACTTACGTTTGGGCAAATTGCTGAATTTTGCGGGCTTCATCCGCTGGAAATTCAAGCTTTGGCAGATGGAGAAATTGGGGCGGGTTTGGCGCCTTTTGATCCCATTCTTAATAATCAGCTAACATTGGAAGAGATTGCGCGATGCCAGCGGGATGTCAACACGCATCTTCAGTTAATGGAAATTGAAGATGTGCTTGAGAAAAAGCGCAAGGGGGGAAAATATACACCTGTTTCCCTGCGCAAAGATCGTCCCCATGGCATTGCATGGATGTTAAAAAACCATCCTGAAGTGAGTGATGCTGTCCTGATTCGCCTGTTAGGGACAACGAAAAACACGATTGAAGCGATTCGATCAAAAACCCATCATGATTCGGCGCATATTAAGCCTCAGCATCCTGTAACACTGGGCTTATGCTCACAAAAAGATTTTGACGAAATAGTGGGTAACAGTTAAGGCAGACTAAAAAAGGGTATCGCCATGGCAGGACATTCCCAATTTAAAAACATTATGTATCGTAAGGGTGCCCAAGACGCTAAGCGTGCGAAAGTCTTTACAAAACTTATTCGCGAGTTGACAGTTGCTGCCAAAGAAGGAGGGCAGGATATTGAGTCCAATCCCCGTTTGCGCGCTGCAGTTATTGCTGCGCGGGGCGTCAATATGCCCAAGGACACGATGGAACGCGCGATCAAGCGGGCTGTGGGCGGAGAAGACAATGCTGATTATGTGGAAGTGCGCTATGAAGGATATGGTCCTTCAGGTGTTGCGGTAATTGTTGAGGCCTTGACGGACAATCGCAATCGCACAGCTTCGGACGTTCGCTCCACTTTTACTAAATACGGTGGAAATTTGGGAGAAACCAACAGCGTCAGTTTTCAGTTTGACCGTTTGGGAGAGATCCGATATCCAACAACGTCTGTCTCAGCAGAAGAAATGTTTGAAGCGGCATTGGAAGCAGGGGCTGCTGACGTTGTTTCTACCCTCGAAGCTCACGAAATTTATTGTGAATCCACGAATCTGGCCAATGTTCGAGATTATCTGATTGCCAAATTTGGAAACCCTGAGTCGGCAAAACTCATATGGCGCCCTCAGAATACCATTCCCCTGGATTTGGAAAGCGCAAGAACTCTCTTTAAAATGCTGGATGTTCTGGAAGATAATGACGATGTCCAGACTATTTCCGCAAATTATGACATTTCAGAAGATGTGATGAAGGCGCTGGAGATATAAAAAGACTTAATAAAAAAAATAACAAGTATCGTGTCATCAGAGGCAAGAAGGATTTTGTAATGACGAGGAATTCCACTGTCGCTCCACCATTGCCCCAATATCAACCTCACTCCCATAAAGGAGAAGTGGGTAAGGTTCTTGTGATTGGGGGCAGCCCTAGTTATTATGGTGCGCCTCTTTTGACGGCTCTGGGCGCTGAAAGTGGCGGGGCTGATCTCATTTGGCTCTATTTGCCGGAACAACATAAATTAACGGCTCAGAATTATTCCCTGAATTTCTTTATCAGAACTTTTACAAAGCCCTATTTATCTTGCGACGATATAGAAGGGATTCTGGCTGTTGCTGAAAAAGTTGATGCGATTGTTTTGGGTAATGGCTTGGGTCGAAAGGAAGAAACACAAAAAGCGATCCTGACGCTTTTGCCGAAAATTTATCTTCCGCTGATATTGGATGCAGAAGCCCTTTTTTCGGAAATTCTCCACATAAAACCTGATCATGCTGATTGGATCCTAACGCCTCATAAAAAAGAATTCTCAAGAGTCTTTGGTGCAGAGTTTACCAAAGAGAAAATTCAGGAATACGCAGAGTCCTGGCATCTGACGATTTTGGTGAAGGGAAGGATTGACTTTATAGCCGCACCCCAAATGCTGATTGAAAATACGACAGGATGTCCACAGATGCGCGTTGGGGGAACGGGCGATGTTCTGGCAGGTATTGTGGGAAGTTATCGCGCGCAGGGACTTTCCAGTATGCAGTCCTGCGCGAGCGCTGCATACCATTATGGTTTGGCTGGAGAGAGGTTGATAGAAAAAGAAAATACTCTCACAGCCTATAAGCTGGTCAAAGAATACGCGCAACTAATCAAAGAAGGGTGCCGTAAAAGGCTTTGATTCTTTAATCGTTTTCTTGCTTTTATTTATCATGTTTTCAATTTAAGGTAAGAGTCACATGTTAGCGAAAATTCGTATTATAGGTCTTGATCCAGGGTTAAGAAACACGGGATGGGGTGTTATTGACGTGCGGGGCAATCACTTGACGCACATTGCCCATGGTGTGGCGCATTCTACAGCAGAAGAAAGTTTGGCAGATCGGTTGTGTCAGCTTTTTCAAGAGATTTTAAAAGTCTTGCAAGACTTTAATCCTGTTGAAGCGGCTGTTGAGGAAACCTTCGTTAATAAAAACCCTTTATCTACTCTGAAACTGGGAATGGCGCGGGGAGTTGTTTTGTTGGCACCTTCCCAGCATGGGATTCCGGTTGCCGAGTATGCCGCCAATCGGGTGAAAAAAACAGTCGTGGGTGTGGGGCATGCCGATAAGGATCAGGTCGCTGCCATGGTTCAACGCTTGTTGCCGCAAGCAGGAAAAGTTAAACTGGATGCGGCTGATGCTCTGGCTGTGGCTATATGTCATGCTCATTTTCGCCAAAGCCGTCACTTGTATGAGGAGAAATATACAGCATGATTACCAAATTACGGGGAACACTGGACGCTTTATCGGATACCTTTGCCATCATTGATGTGGGTGGGGTCGGTTATCAGGTTCACTGTTCCGCTCGCTCTCTGGGGCGTCTGCCGGCTGTAGGCGAGACGGTGAGCCTTCTGACAGAACTCATTATTCGTGAAGATGCTCACATGCTGTTGGGGTTTTCCACTTCTGAAGAGCGGGAGTGGTATCGATTACTCATCTCTGTTCAGGGAGTGGGAATGCGTGTCGCGCTTTCTCTTCTTTCTTTGGGAGAGCCCCCAGAACTTGCCGCTGCCATCTCTAGCCAAGACAAAACGTTCATCGCGCGTGCAGAGGGTGTAGGACCAAAACTGGCAGCACGCATTGTGAATGAGCTAAAGGATAAAGTCGTGCGGCTGGGATTTTCCACTTCTACGGCAAAAGTGATTTCCTTGACTCAGAGCCGTAAACCGGATCTCCCGCAAGATGCTGTTTCCGCGCTAATCAATTTGGGATACCGGCAAAATGAAGCGATTGATGCCATAGAAATGGCGGTGCGCGAATGCGGGAAAGATGTTATGATCGAGCAATTGATTCGTACTGGTCTTGCGAGGCTTGCCCGTTCATGACATTTGCTGCATCGGAAAAATTGATTACGCCTGAGCATAAAGAGGAAGATTTTCCAGAAAAATCCCTGCGTCCCCGTGCGCTTGGAGAGTTTATTGGACAGGAACCCATCTGTGCCAATTTACGTATCTTTATTGAAGCAGCACGCAGTCGGGGAGAAGCACTTGATCATGTTCTGTTTTGTGGCCCGCCAGGATTGGGCAAAACGACTCTGGCTCAAATTATTGCTACCGAACTGGGGGTAGGGTTCAAGACAACAACAGGCCCCATGATTTCAAAAGCAGGCGATCTTGCTGCTATTTTAACGAATCTTCAGTCCCATGATGTTTTATTTATTGATGAAATCCATCGACTGAATCCCACCATTGAAGAAGTCCTTTATCCAGCAATGGAAGATTTCAAGCTTGATCTCATGATTGGGGAAGGCCCCTCAGCTCGGGCTATTCGTATTGATCTTCCCCCCTTTACGCTGGTTGCGGCGACAACACGTACGGGACTGATTACATCACCTCTCAGAGATCGTTTTGGCATTCCTATTCGCCTAGAATATTATACTGTGCCTGAGTTGGAGTTGATTGTGGAGCGTGCAGCACGATTGCTCGACCTCTCTATCTCGCCCGATGGCATTCGTGAGATTGCAACTCGATCACGAGGAACGCCGCGTATTGCGGGGCGGCTTTTGCGCCGTGTGCGGGATTTCGCAGACGTTGCCAGGGTAGGACAGGTCTCGGCTGAGATTGCTGATAACGCGCTAACGCGACTGGGGGTTGATCCGCGTGGATTTGATCACCTTGATTGCCGCTTTCTTGAGCTGATTGCGAAAACTTTTCAAGGGGGACCTGTGGGTATTGAGACGATTGCAGCAGCTTTGTCAGAACAAAGAGATACGCTTGAAGAAGTTGTGGAACCCTATTTTATTCAGCAGGGATTTTTGCAAAGGACTTCTCGTGGTCGTGTATTGACTCTTGAGGCTTTTAAATATTTAAAACTGCCGGCGCCTACTTTGTTATGACGATAGTTCATTCCCATCCTGTGCGCGTTTATCAGGAAGATATTGACGCTGGCAGTATTGTCTATCACAGCAATTATCTTAAGTATGCCGAGCGCGCCCGTACCGAGTGGCTGAGAGGATATCATATTACCCAGTCTGAGCTTTCCAAAGAAGAAAACTGTTATTTTGTCGTCAGCAATTTAACCATACGTTATCTCAAACCTGCTTTCCTTGATGATGAACTGGAGGTTCGATCAGAGGTCGCAGAGATTAAGGGCATTCGTCTTGTTATGATTCAAAAAATTTATCGACAGGACGTGTTGTGTGTTGACATGATGGTCTCTCTTGCCCTAATAAACAATCATGGCAGGCCTGTACGTTTGCCCCAGAATATTAAGGAAATTTTCACAGAAAATTAGGAATACCCCAGCACTTAACAGATGAAGGGGAAAAGACTTAAAGGAGTTTCAAAGTGAGTATGCCAACGCCCCCCGCCCTTGAAACGACAGCCGTGGGTCAATCTGTTGCAACGACGGATCTGTCTGTTTGGAGCCTGTTTATTCATGCTGATTGGGTTGTCCAGTTTGTGATGATCCTTTTGTTAATGGCATCAGGGTGGTGCTGGACGATTATATTTGCCAAGCTTATGCGTCTCAGATCCTTGCAATCAAGTGCCGAGCGCTTTGAAGAATCTTTTTGGTCCGGGGGGTCTCTTGATAGTCTTTATGATCGCGTGGGATCCCGCCCCAATGACCCTCTTTCGGCTATTTTTGCAGCTGCCATGAGGGAATGGCGACGGACGACGACAAAAGGGAAAGCGACAACCCGTGAACTTCGCGAAACGCTTCATCATCGCATTGAGCGTGTCATGAATGTGACTCTGAACCGCGAAATGGAGCAATTAGAACGCCATTTAAACTTTCTGGCATCTGTGGGATCAACGGCCCCTTTTATCGGGTTGTTTGGAACAGTTTGGGGAATTATGCACAGTTTCCAGGGGATCGCCCAGATGCAATCCACCAATCTGGCTGTTGTGGCGCCGGGAATTGCAGAAGCACTGTTTGCCACGGCAATCGGGCTTGTGGCGGCTATTCCCGCTGTTTTGGCCTATAACAAGATCTCGTCAGAATTGGGGCGTTATGGAAATCGCCTGGAAGCGTTTGCTTCTGAATTTAGCGCGATTATGTCGCGACAGCTTGAGGAGGCTGAATAACGATGGGGATGAATCTCTCTTCAAAGGTTGTTGGCAGGGGATCGCGCTTTAAGCGTTCTCCCATGGCGGATATCAACGTCACCCCTATGGTTGATGTCATGCTTGTTTTGCTGGTCATTTTTATGGTGACGGCTCCTCTTATGACGGTGGGTGTTCCTGTGGATCTTCCGAAAACACAGGCCAAAGCCATTAATGAAAAAGTAGAACCCCTGACGATTTCAGTAACGGCAGATAATAAAATTTATTTGCAGGAAACAGAAGTTGATTTGCAAACGCTGGTTCCGCGTCTTCAGGCAATTACAGAAGCAAAACCAGACACCCGTATTTTTGTGCGGGGGGATCAAAAAATTTCTTATGGAGTAATTTTGCAGGTGATGGGGACAATTACAGCTGCAGGATTTGAGAAGATCGCCTTAATGGCGGAGCTTCCCTCACCCAAGGCTGCTCCAAAACCCTAAAAAAGGTCTATAATGGGACGTCCGGCTCTTTATTCTTTTTTACTGCATGTCGTCGTTTTCCTCTTGCTGTTTTTTGGAATTCCATGGTTTCCCAAAGAGCAGCCAGAGCCGATGCACGCTATTCCTGTAGAGGTGATGACCATTGCTGAAGAGACGATGGCGCCCAAACCGGCCGTTACGCCTGTCAAGGAAGAGCCAAAAATTGAAGAGAAAAAGCCGGAACCTCAGCCAGAGCCTGAAAAGCAAACTCCCCCTCCTTCTCCGGCGCCCGAACCTGAACCACAACCACAACCAGAGGAGCCTACTCCGGCTCCTGTTGCGCCACCAGAGCCACCTACACCAGAACCGCTGCCGACGCCTGATCCAGCTCCAAAACCTGAGATAAAGGAACCTGCGCCGGAACCCCAGGCCAAACCTGTGCCCCCCAAACCGAAAGAGAAAGGCAAACCAAAGAAGCAAGAGAAGCAAGAGAAGCCCAAGGATAAAAAACCTGAGAAAAAGAAAAAAGAAGATTCTTTCGACTCTATCCTTAAAAATCTTGAAGATCTGAAACAAAAAGTGGATGATGATTCGGACGCATCAACCGACCCTGATGCTCCAGCGCCTGCTCGACAAGTAGGGAAAGTGGGAGATGCCTTGACGATGGGTGAGGAGAATTTAATACGTTCTTATTTTCTGCAATGTTGGAATAATATAACAGCGGGTACTCAAGGAGCGGATAATTTAGTAACGCTAATTCTTCTAACCTTTACACCGGATGGAACAATTAAAGACGCTGAAATTGTTGACAAAAGGCGTTTGAGTACGGATCCTTATTATCGAAGTGCGGCAGAAGCCGCTTTACGAGCAGCAAAGGATCCTCGTTGTGCAAAACCACCTATTCCATCAAGAATATTGAAAAAATATAGTAGTATAAAATTAAACTTTAATCCTTAAGGATTTACTTGGAGGGTAACTATGAGTCACTACATCAAAAAAGTTTTGTATCTCTTAACCTTGGTGGGTGGTGTTTTTCTAGGTTTGTTTGGACTTAAAGCAGAAGAATTGACAATAGATATCACACAGGGAACCATCGCACCTATGCCCGTTGCTATCACCAGTTTTTATGGCGCAAGCCCTGAATTGGCGAATCTGGGCACCCAGATTTCCTCTATTGTCAGTGCGGATTTGAAAGGATGTGGGCTTTTCAAGCCTCTTGATCCGTCTTCCTTTGTGCAAACGCTGGATTCCCTGAGACAGCAGGGGCCGCGCTTTGCGGATTGGCGTCTCATCAATACGCAAACGCTGGTTAAGGGAGATATTACCCTCATGAACGATGGGCGGTTTCGCGTAGAATTCCGCCTTTATGATGTGATTGCAGAAAATCAGATGGAAGGTCTTGCCTTTATGGCAACGGCTCAAGATTATCGACGCGTGGCTCATAAAATTGCAGATGCCATTTATAAACGTATCACAGGAGATGAGGGATATTTTGACACAAAGATCGCCTATGTTTCCCAAACAGGTCCCAGTACCAAACGTATCAAGCGCCTTGCCATTATGGATCAGGATGGCGCCAATCATCGTTTTCTCTCAACGGGTCAATCCCTGGTGCTGACACCACGCTTTTCACCGAAAGCTCAAGAAATTGCCTATATTGATTTCAATCATATCCAGCCCAAAGTTTATATGATGAATCTTTCTTCTGGCCAACGGCAACTCTTGGGGAATTTTAAGGGGATGACATTTGCGCCGCATTTTTCGCCCGATGGAAGCTCGGTGATCATGAGTTTCGCTGCGGGTGGACGAACCTCGCTTTATAATATGAATCTGGGGACACGGGCGATTGCTCGTATCACGGAAGGTGCTCAAATTGACACGTCTCCGTGCTATTCTCCTGACGGCAATCAAATCGTTTTTAACTCGGATCGAGGAGGATCGGCACAACTGTATGTTATGCCTGCACGGGGAGGAGATGCAGAACGCATCAGCTTTGGAAAGGGAAGTTATAGGACTCCTGTGTGGTCGCCCCGTGGAGATTGGATCACCTTTACAAAACTTTCCAAAGGATCTTTTTATATCGGCGTTATGAAACCCGATGGATCAGGGGAACGGTTATTGGCTCAGGGCTATGTCATTGATGATCCTTGCTGGTCTCCGAATGGTCGTGTCATTATGTTTACCCGCCTGGAAAGAACTGGCAAAAGCCGCATGTATGCTGTGGATTTAACCGGTTATAATGAGCGTGTTATCCCGACGCCAACAGATGCAGCGGGTGGATGTTGGTCCCCCTTGATTAGATAGAAATTTATCTGTATACTCGGTAGGAGTTGAGGTTGTTTTTATGAAAATGCCTGAAGATACAAGTGGAAAACGTATCTTTGGTGTATTATTGTAATTTTTTGGTTTAATGGAAAACTTAATTTTAGGGGATAAAGATAATGCGTAAACAACTTTTAGGTTTAGCTGCTGTTGCGGCTCTTTTGACAGCTTGTGGTGACACATGCGATGAAAACAAGATGGTATCGGGTGGTTTTGATAACTTCCCAGCTCCTTCGGCGTCTGCTGATGGTCCAACTCCAGGATCTGCAGCTGATTTCCAAAAGAATGTACAGGATACTGTTCACTTTGGATTCGATCGTCATGATTTGACAGCAGAAGCTAAAACCGCTTTGGAAAATCAAGCTGAGTGGCTGAAAAAATGGGGTGGTGTGAACCTTTTGATTGAAGGTCACTGTGACGAGCGTGGAACTGTTGAATACAACTTGGCTCTTGGTGAAAAGCGTGCCCATGCTGCGAAGCATTTCCTTATGTCACAAGGCATTGATACTTCACGTCTTGAAACCGTTTCTTACGGGAAAGAGCGTCCGATTGATGCGGGACATACAGAAGAAGCGCATGCGAAAAACCGTCGTGATGTTTCTGTCGTTCGTTAGTTCAGGCGATAAGACACAAAATCAAAAAGACCCGCCTCGTGCGGGTCTTTTTTTATATCTGTACCTTTGGTCTTTCAAAATCTGAGGTCGCTTGGGCTTCGGGTTTCCCCTTCGGAAATCCCTTCGTGTTCACGCACTTTATGCACATTGGGCGGGACTTTTGCCACGGGTTCACCTACCAAGGTTTTTTGAAACCTTTTGAGTATGCTTCCTGCTTGATGTAGTTATTTTAAGTCCCTCGAAATCAATTAAGATAACGTAACCTGATTCACATGGCACCACTGTCATGATATATAGCTAACACCATATAAAATGATCATGGGTAAAAATATTGAGAAATGACGAGATGGAAGGCTTTACTTTATAGACTAAAAAGATATAGTCTCACAATACATTTTCCGAACGAATTTCACGACCTCATAAAGCATGATCATTTTATGCGTTGTTAGC
>BBVC01000039.1 GCA_001192655.1 Caedimonas varicaedens | reverse complement strand
TATGTTGTTAGCTATATTACCAAAGTGTTGTTCAAGAAAAAGTAAGCCTGATCTGGCTATAAAAGGGGAGACACCATGTTAAAAAACACACAAGCAAGCTGGGGGATTATTTCAAGACTATTCCATTGGGTGATAGCGTTAATGGTCGTTACCCTTTTAACCGTTGGTTTGATCATGACAGGTATGGAACCTGGAGCAGAAAAATGGAAGCTTTATGGTTTGCATAAAGCCACAGGAATGACTGTTCTTGCTCTTGTTATTCTGCGATTGTTCTGGCGTGTGTTTAATCCTGTTCCCGCATTGCCAAAAGGGCTTTCACAATGGCAAATGATTGCTGCTTACGCCAATATTTACTTTCTTTATCTCCTTTTATTTTGCATGCCTCTTTCAGGTTTTATCATGTCTGTATTTGGGGGGCACGACATCGATTATTTTGGGCTGGTGACGATCAAAGCTGTGACGCAAGGGCAGACACCTCTTGGTATTTTGAGCCATGCTGTTCATATTACGTTGGCTTATGTTATTATTGGTGTTGTTAGTCTTCATGTCGCGGCAGCACTTTATCATCAGTTTTACTTGAAAAATAATTTATTGCGTCGCATGATCACGGGAAAACCTCTTTAAAAATACAAAAAGGTGCGAAACAAAAATACTCTTTATATTCTGGGACTTACGGGATCGATTGGTGCTGGTAAATCAGAAACAGCACGCATGTTCAAAAGACTGCATGTCCCTGTCAGTGAAGCTGATACAATCGTCAGAAAGCTTTATGAAGACTCTTCTTTATTTCAGGAAAGGTTATCTGCTCTTTTTCCTCATGAGTCTGTTCCCCTTTCTCGCTTCCAGGTTGCTTCTTTAGTGATGCGAGATCCCTTTCTTTTATATAAACTTGAAAAGATAATTCACCCTTTTGTAAGAGAGGAACATGATAAACGTATCCAATCTGCTCGAGAAAAAGGTGAACGACTGATTGTTCTGGATATCCCGTTGCTTTTTGAGACAGGATGGAAGAGAGATTGTGATGGTGTTTTGGTGGTTACGTGCCGACCAGAAGTTCAAAAAAAGAGAGTCATGAGTCGTCAGGGTATGACAGAGGAAAAATTCGAATTGTTCCAGCAACGACAGTGGGAGCAGGAAAAAAAATGCGCGCGGGCAGATTTTATTCTTGATACAACAGAAGGACGGCTTCATACCTTTAGACAATTACGTCGTCTTCTGGAAAAACATTGCAAGGGATAAATTAGGTTATGCGTGAGATCGTTCTGGATACAGAAACAACGGGATTTGATCCGGAGAGTGGCCATCGTTTAGTCGAAATTGGCTGTGTCGAACTTTATAATCGTCTGCCCACAGGGCGATTTTATCATACTTATATTAATCCTGAACGGGATATGCCCGAGGGTGCTTTTAAAGTTCATGGCTTATCAGCCGAGTTTCTTTCACAGCATAGGCTTTTTCGCGAAATATATGATGAATTCCTGAATTTTATTGAAGAGGACATTCCGCTTGTCATTCATAATGCTCGCTTTGATATGAATTTCCTCAATGCAGAACTTAAAAAGGCAGGAGTTTCTCAGCTTCCCTTTCAGCGCGCCATTGATACGTTGAGAATGGCCAAGGAGAAATTTCCGGGTTCTCCGGCAACGCTCGATGCTTTGTGCAAACGCTTTAAAGTGGATCTTTCCAGGCGTGAAAAACATGGTGCCCTTTTGGACGCTGAACTTTTGGCGGAAGTGTACCTAGAACTTACAGGTGGACGACAAGATCTTCTTATCCTTGAGCAGGAACGCGTGAATCGTATTCCCTTCACGCAGGACAAGGCGATCTTTTCTTCTCTCCGTCCCCAAAGGTCTTTCTCTGTAGACGGAGAGGAAAAAAAGAATCATCAAGAGTTTTTAAAGAAACTCAAGAACCCGCTTTGGCTACAGTAGCCGTTTTTTGTTGTTGTGGCTCAATATATTGTTTGCGATAAAGCTCAACAAAGTCAATGGGCGTGAGGGCAAGAGTCGGAAATCCACCTTCACGGGTCATATTGGCGATGATCAGACGCGCATAGGGAAAGAGAAGACGAGGGCATTCTATCATGAGGATAGGATGAACAGATTCCTTTGGAACGTTCTCTCCGATTTTGAAAGTCCCCGCATATTGAAGCTCTGCAATAAACAAAGTGTGAGAAGCCCTTTTTGCTTCTGCCTTGAGATGCAGCGTAATTTCAAAAATATGCTCTTCAACAGGATTGGCCTGAATATCCAGGTTCAAGTTCATCTCAGGCGCTTCATGGCTTTCCTTGAGCGTTTGCAGAGGATTAGGATTTTCGAACGAGAAATCCTTAATGTATTGCGCCATCACTGTCAGAGGGGCAGCGCTAAGCTCGTGCTTGGTTTGCTCTATTGTTGCCTGTTTCTTTGGGTTACTGGTATTTTGGGTTGCCATTTGATTTCTCCTTTTATTATTTTATCAAGCTATACAGTATCATGTTATTATTAATCAATCCTTCACGTTTGAGATAATGGGGTAAAATGTCTTCAGAATTGATCGAAATATTTGTTTTTGCCGGGATTGCCGGCTTTTTAATTTTTAAACTTTATACTGTGCTGGGTCAAAAAACGGGGTTCGAGCGTCCGAAAGAATCTGCCCCTGTTCAGCCAGAACCTGTTGAAAAAAAACCTCAATCTTCTTTTGCAGAAGATCCCGAGCGGCTTTTAAACGCTTCTCTTAAAAAATTGGTGAAGAGTATTAAAAGAAAAGATAACCGATTCAATCTTAATGAATTCCTGAAAGGGGCAACTCAGGCTTTTGAAATGATTTTGGAAGCTTTTTCCAGGGCAGATACAATGACTCTTAAAAAGCTTTTGGGGGCAGAGCTTTACGGAGAATTCGAAACAACCATTGAAGAGCGAAAAAGTCACCAGGAAACATTGGAAACAATTCTTGTGAAAATAGAATCGGTACGCCTTGTAGAAGGACACATGCAAGGAAACGTTGCTCGCGTAACAGTGGAATTTCAAACAGAACAAACTCATGTTGTTCGTGATAAAGCAGGAGAGATTATTGAAGGCAGTCCCAAACAGATCGAACAGCTTGTAGATTTGTGGACATTTGAGCGTAACCTGACTCAAAGTAATCCTAACTGGATCCTTATCAAAACGGCGACCTGATATGACGCTTGCCTTTATTCCCCCTTTGCCTGAGTTTGAGCTGAAGAAAACGCCGCTTGAGTCCTTGCCGGATTATGGAAAGGATCATTTAAAAACTGCAGCTCAAGCATGGGCATATTCCTGCATCTATTTTCTAAGCCTTCCTGCCGAAACGCCGTGTCTTTTTGAGATAAAAGCATTAACATGGCAGCGTCTTGCCCGCCTTTATCTAAAGGAAAGGGGAGAATTCAGAACATATCTCACCCGATATTTTGACGCTTATGAGCTGTGTCCATCGTCTCGCTGTGAGCGGCTTTTCACCGGCTATTACGAACCTGAATTAAAAGGTTCTCTTCATAAAACAGACTTGTACCCCTATCCCGTTCATCGCAAACCATCCCACCTGGTTGTGATCGAAGATTTAGGTCTCTTTCGAGAGACTCTACGGGGGCATCGTATCGCGGGATTTGTGGAAAACGGAACACTTGTCCCGACTTTCTCTCGTCAGCAGATTCAAGAAGGCGCGCTGGATCATGAGGGGCTTGAGATTTGTTGGGTTCAAGATGCTCTTGACCTTTACTTTATGCATATTCAAGGGGGTGGAAAAATCATCTTTGAAGATGGTAGCTGGACACGGCTTCAATATGACGGGACAAATGGTTATGCGTATTGTTCATTAGGTCAGGCAATGATTGCGCGGGGGCTTTTGTCACGGGAAGAGTGTTCTATGGAAAAAATGAAAGAGACATTGCGTGCTGCGCCAGACTTCATGCCAGCTTTGCTTTCACTGAATCCCTCTTACGTATTTTTCAGAGACATAGGGATGCAGGAAGGCCCGGTGGGGCGTATGGGGCAACCCTTAACGTCCATGCGATCCCTTGCTGTTGATCCGCGCGTGATTTCTCTGGGAATGCCTCTTTGGCTTTCCAGTCCTGTTTTTTCAGGATTTATGGTAGCCCAGGATGTAGGGGGCGCCATCAAGGGATTAATTCGTGGAGATATTTTTTGCGGTACAGGAGATGCTGCGGGTGTTCTTGCAGGCGGATTGAAAGAAGAAGGACGACTTTTTATTTTGCTTCCTAAAGAGTCCAATTAAATAATTGCTTAATGGGCTAAATTTATGTAAAATTTTAGTAATGTAGAAAGTGAAGAGGTGGGCATGACCGATTTCAAAAAAGAGTTTTTACGGACATAATTCTTTTAACAATAGAAGGATGATGCGATGAAAATCGTTAAGCTTGAGTTTGCTCCTGTTAGGTCCTGGGCTTGGCCCTAATTATAGTACACATAAAACAAAAATAGGTATTGCATTTAAAGGTGAGAGAGTTATTTTTTTGCATAGGCTTCTTTTAAATAATCCCCGAGTAAGTTGACTATTCTCAGGTTTTTGAGTGCAGTAGGATAAATATAGCACATTTTTACCGGCGCATCTTCGACTTGGGGAAGCACTCTTACCAGATTGTGTTTTTTAATAAGAGATGAGTCGTTGGATAAAGCGATAATTCCCAATCCATCTTCTGCTGCTTGTGCCAGACATTCTGCTGAATTAATGATCATAAAAGGCTTTCTATTAGAGTCAAGCGTTCTCCCCAAACTGAGAAGAAAATTATTATTCTGACTATTTTCAATAACTGTATGAGGAGTTTCAAAAATAATGAGTCTATGAGTGTCCAAGTCTTCAGTTTTTTCAGGAACTCCTGCTTCTTCCAGGTATTTTTTACTGGCAAACAATTGTAATTTTCTCTCTTCAAGGTAGAGTTGTTCCAATCCTTGAGCATTAACAATAAAAGGCCTTACGGCAACATCTGCTTCTTTTTTTGTAAGGTCAGGATCTGTATCATCACACACTATACGAAGTCTTATGTTGGAATGATGCTTTGAAAAACTGCTTATATACTTAAACAGTACAGTAGAGGCATAACCATAAGTTGTTGTTATTGTTAATTCTCCTGAAACTTCATCGGCGATGCCAGAAATCTCGTTTGTTGCTAATTCAAGCTCAATCATCATGTTTTTGACGCGCTCAAAAAGTATCTCACTCTGTTTGGTCAAAATAAGCCCACGGGGATTGCGGATAAAAAGCTTTGCTTTTATCTGATGCTCAGGTTGCTGGATGCTGCGCGTAACCGAGGGCTGAAACATGCGAAGATGCTGTGCCGCCCGTGTAATGCTTCTTTCTTTGGCAACGTAATAAAAAACCTTGAGACGATCCCACTCCAGATTCATTTTGAATCTCTCCTAATATAATTGACATGCAGAAATATAGCTAAAA
>BBVC01000038.1 GCA_001192655.1 Caedimonas varicaedens | reverse complement strand
TATGTTGTTAGCTATATGTAACACTTGATGTTATTCGCCAAAATATGTCAAGTTTTTTAGTATAAGTGATTTGAGGTAGAAAACATTCACACATTATGTGCATGGAATGAGTTGACCCGACATTTTGAAAGGCATATGACAAAGAGTGTATCCTCACGTTTTAAAAAAGATTATGATAGAGCGTTGGGGACTGGAAATTTTGAAAAAGCAGAAAGATCAAAAGTGTCTGTCATCCTAAAAGATTATCTGCCTATTTTTATTTTTATGGGCATTGCTGTGGGGTTATCCTCATTTATTGTCTTGCTTTCCTATCTTCGCGCCCCCCTTAAACCTGATGCAGAAAAACTTTCTTCTTATGAATGCGGTTTTGAAGCGTTCTCAGATGCTCGAATAAAATTCGATGTGCGTTTTTACCTCATTGCCATTCTTTTTATTATCTTTGATTTGGAAGTTGCTTTTCTTTTTCCCTGGGCTATTAGTTTACGGGAAATCGGGACCTCAGGATTTTGGGCGATGATGATATTCCTGGGTATTTTAACGGTTGGGTTTATTTATGAATGGAAAAAAGGGGCTTTGGAGTGGGAGTAATAACGCCATCCTCTATGCCGTCTGAGAATATCAACGAAAATGATTTAGCGCGTTCTCTTTATGAAAGTGCCACCGATCGCGGATATATTTTGACTCAGGTGGATAAATTGGTGCATTGGGCTCAAGCAGGTTCTCTTTGGCCAATGACTTTTGGATTGGCATGCTGTGCCATTGAAATGATGCAAACTGCTGCCAGTCGATACGATATTGATCGTTTTGGTCTTGTGTTCAGACCCAGTCCGCGACAATCTGATGTGATGATTGTGGCAGGAACCCTGACCAACAAAATGGCGCCAGCACTTCGCAAAGTTTATGATCAAATGCCAGAACCTCGCTGGGTTATTTCTATGGGATCCTGCGCCAATGGGGGAGGCTATTATCACTATTCTTATTCTGTTGTCAGAGGATGCGATCGAATTATTCCCGTGGATATTTATGTTCCTGGATGTCCGCCGACTGCAGAAGCTCTTCTTTACGGCATTCTTCAGCTTCAACAAAAAATTCGTGGACGCAAGACTTTCGTGCGACCATCACAGGAAACATAGTTGTGGTATCTCTTCAGGAAATAGCCGCCAAACTTGCGGAAACTTTTGGAGATGACTATCTGTCTCACCAGCTTTGGCAGGAAGAGTTAACGCTCGTTATTCAACGGGAATCCATTACAAAAGTGCTGACTTATCTGCGTGACCATGGGGATTACCTTTTTAAACAATTGATTGATCTTTGCGGTGTTGATTATCCCGAGCGTGAACAGCGATTTGAAGTTGTCTACCATCTTCTGAGTGTAAAATATAATCGTCGCCTTCGTCTTAAGGTTTATACAGATGAAAATTCTCCTGTCCCTTCCGCAACAGCTGTTTATAGCGCAGCTAACTGGTGGGAGCGAGAAGCCTGGGATTTATTTGGCATTCATTTTGAAGGACATCCTGATTTGCGGCGCCTACTGACCGATTATGGGTTTGAGGGACATCCCCTGAGAAAAGACTTTCCGCTCACGGGCTATGTGGAAGTTCGTTATGATGATGAGAGAAAACGCGTCGTTTATGAAGATGTGCAGCTTCCTCAAGCCTATCGCAATTTTGATTTCCTGAGTCCCTGGGAAGGCATAACACCCCTTTTGCCAGGAGATGAGAAAGCTACAGGAAATAGGGAAGATAAACCATGAGCAGCAATGAAGAGAATACAAGCTACACCATTAATTTTGGTCCTCAACATCCTGCGGCACATGGAGTACTCCGTCTGATTTTACAGATGGAGGGCGAGACGATCACACGTGCGGATCCTCATATAGGGTTTCTACATCGTGGCACAGAAAAACTCATTGAACATAAAACCTATCTTCAGGCGCTTCCCTATTTTGATCGGCTCGATTATGTGTCCCCCATGTGTCAAGAGCATGCTTTTGCTCTTGCTGTTGAGCGGCTTCTTGGTCTGGACGTTCCCCTTCGTGGACAATATATTCGTGTCCTCTTTTCAGAAATTACGCGCATTTTAAATCATTTGTTAAATGTCACAACGTTTGCTCTGGATTGTGGCGCAATGACGCCTTTTTTATGGGGCTTTGAAGATCGCGAATGTTTGATGGAGTTTTACGAAAGAGTTTGCGGTGCGCGTCTTCATGCCAATTATTTTCGTCCTGGTGGCGTCCATCAGGATATACCTGCAGGGCTTACTGAAGATATTTATACCTTTTTCACCAGGTTTCCCAAGCACCTGGATGACATGGAAAATCTTTTGACAGATAATCGCATTTTTAAGCAGCGTACGGTCGATATTGGGATCGTCAGTGCTGAACAAGCGCTTGACTGGGGATTTACGGGCCCCATGCTGCGCGCATCAGGAATTCCTTGGGATTTAAGGCGGTCTCAGCCCTATGATGTGTACAACCAGATGAACTTTCTGATTCCTACAGGGAAAAATGGCGATTGTTATGATCGTTACCTTGTGCGGATGGCAGAGATGCGCGAGAGTGTTTCTATTATTATGCAATGCCTTGAGAAAATGCCAAACGGTCCTGTCATAACAGAAAACCGCAAGGTTGCTCCTCCGCCTCGTGCAGAGATGAAAGAATCCATGGAAGCGCTGATCCATCACTTTAAGTTTTACACCGAAGGCTATCATGTCCCCGCAGGGGAAACCTATGTCTGCGTAGAAGCACCCAAAGGAGAATTCGGGGTTTACCTTATCTCGGATGGCACGAACAGACCTTATCGCTGCAAGATCCGCCCCCCCAGTTTTGCTTTTTTACAGGGGATGGATTTTATGTCAAAGGGACACATGCTTGCGGACGCAACGGCCATCATTGGCTCAATGGATATTGTGTTTGGAGAGATCGACCGGTGAAAAAACAGCTGACGTCTCAGGGAAAACCCTTTAATTTTACACGGGAGAATCTCCAGAAAGCAGAAATCCTTATAGCCCGTTATCCTCAAGGACGCCAAGCAAGCGCTCTGGTTCCCCTTCTTGACCTGGCACAGCGCCAGGCAAGCGGTTGGCTACCCCGCGAAGCGATTGAATATGTTGCTGATTACCTGAAGCTTTCTTTCATGCAGGTGTATGAAGTCGCGACTTTTTATTCGATGTTCAATCTTTCTCCTGTAGGGAAATATTTCATTCAGGTCTGCACGACAACTTCCTGTCAGCTCAGAGGGGCGCAGGATATTCTAAAGATCTGTCATGACTTTATACAACAAGGAAATGAGGACAATTTTTTTTCTGTTTGTGAGGTAGAGTGTTTGGCGGCCTGCGTTAATGCTCCGATGGTACAGATTAATGATGATTATTACGAAGATCTGGATGCAGCTCGGATCACAGAAATTCTTTTGGCGCTTAAAGCAGGAAAAAAAGTCAATCCGGGTTCCCAGATTGGGCGGCAGGGGTCTGCTCCTGAAAGGGGATCGAAAAATATTCATAAGTCAAAAAAGGAACCACCTTCCTGATGCTTGAAGAGAAAGACAAAATTTTTACGAATCTTTATGGCCAACAGGACTGGAGATTGAAGCGCGCGCGCGCGCGGGGAGATTGGACACAGACAGGTGAGTTTATTCAACAAAAAAGCCATGAAGGTATTCTTCAGGAAATAATTAAATCAGGCTTGAGAGGACGAGGGGGGGCAGGCTTTCCTACCGGCAAGAAATGGTCTTTCCTTCCCAAACCCGGTTCACTTCCCCACTATCTTGTCATCAATGCCGATGAAAGCGAACCCGGAACCTGCAAAGACCGCGACGTTTTGCTCTATGAACCCCATAAACTGATTGAAGGCGCCTTATTGACGGGTTTTACTGTTCATGCTCATTGTGCCTATATTTATATTCGGGGCGAATTTTATCGAGAAGCCGAACATCTTCAAAAAGCCATCGATGAAGCTTATGAAGCAGGGCTTTTGGGGAAAAATGCTGCAGCATCGGGATGGGATTTTGATCTTTATGTTCATCGAGGAGCAGGTGCCTATATTTGCGGTGAAGAGACAGCTTTGTTGGAAAGTCTGGAAGGACGCAAAGGAATGCCGCGTCTGAAGCCACCCTATCCTGCCATTATGGGACTTTATGGCTGTCCGACTATCATTAATAACGTTGAAACCATTGCTGTTGTACCGACTATTCTCAGACGCGGTGCGGAATGGTTTGCCAGCCTTGGAACCCCCCAGAGTACGGGAAGTAAAATCTTTTGTATTTCTGGGCATGTGAATAAACCTTGTAATGTAGAAGAAGCTTTAGGTATTCCGCTCAGAACCCTGATTGAAACCCATGCCGGCGGAGTGCGGGGTGGTTGGGATAATTTGCTGGCCGTGATTCCGGGTGGCTCTTCTGTCCCCCTTATTCCCAAAGAGGTCTGTGATACTGTCACCATGGACTATGAATCCCTTCAGGCACACGCCAGCGGATTGGGCACAGCGGGAATTATCGTCATGGATAAATCCACGGATATTGTGGCAACGATTGCACGCCTTGCAAAGTTTTATATGCATGAAAGCTGTGGTCAATGTACGCCTTGTCGTGAGGGAACCGGATGGATGTGGCGAATGCTGACGAAACTATCAGCGGGAGAAGGTGCTATCGATGACATTGACAGGCTTTTGGATGTCACTCATCAGATTGAGGGACATACTATCTGCGCTTTGGGCGATGCGGCGGCTTGGCCTGTTCAGGGGTTGATACGACACTTCAGACCCGAAATCGAACGACGGCAAAAGAAATATTTATAAATGCAACAATAAAGAGCTTATGCTCAATATAACGTCATAATAACAAAAAAACGTCACTTGAAATACTGCAAAAAACGTATATCATTCATAATAAATGTATATTAACTAAAGGGTATTTCTATGTTGCGTCTGTTTAGTTTTTTCATTCTTCTAACATTTTTGAATTTTCCCGTATTAGGTAGTTTGTCTCCTTTAGAAGAAGAAATCAAGCAAAGTACACAACGTCTCTTTGCATTATCTAATGACAATTATGGTAATGATCCCATTTATGAAATCGTTCAAGGCAAGGTAATTCCTATAGGAAGTTTTAATTTTCAAAATGCTAATGGGATTATTATTAGCTTTCGAGGTGCTGACAACCTTGACGAAGCATTACAAACCCTGGACAAAAGTACAGTATCGAGTAAAAAAGATTTTAGATTACTGGAGGGGAACATACATAGAGGATATTATGAAACATTCCAGGGGATTAGTAATCTTGTTTATAAATACCTTCTACAATATGCGAAAAAACAGGGCAAAGATCTAAAGGATTACGATATCACTGTTGAGGGGTATAGTCGTGGGGGATCATTGGCTAATCTGATCGCTCTTAAAATATATGAAGAAACAAATAGTGAGAAAATGAATGTCTTTACTTATGGAGCGTCAGCAATCTTTGATAGCACTGCAGCTTTTTATTATGCCGTTAAGGTAGGGTTTAAAAATCACTTTAATTTTATGGTTGCGGAAGATGATATTGCTTATTTTTTTGAGAGAAGGCTGGGTTTTTATCCTGTAGGCACTAAAGTTGAATTTTCTGCTTGCGACTCCCCAGATTATAAGTCCAGGGTAAAGACACTTGCTTTTACACGGATGGATAAAGAACTTCGAAATGTGCTTTCGAATCCTTGGGGCAACCTTTTGTCCGTAGTTGCTCAAGCATCTCTTGATATTGGTGTACCTATAACAATTGATTCTTGGGAAGCGCATGTGTTTAGTACTTACCAAGACGTGGGTCTCAAAGCTTTTAAAAAGTTTTCTGCCCAAAGAAGTGGAGAGTCCAAACTAATACCAAATAAGTCTTTGGAATTTAAGCCTTTTGATTTTAGTTCTTTTATTTCAGCAATTCCTGAAGAAAAAAAGGAAACCTTACCTGTCACTCATAGACTTCTTCCTAAAGTAGTGGCTCAAATTGAAGAACCTCAATTATTAACTTTGTATGACATTAAAACTCATCCTACTTTAAAGCCAGCATTTAAGACGGTCTTTAATGAATGTTACAAGAAAATAGAGCAGAAATCAGGATGTAAAAGTTCTGGATTTAGTTTAATTCATTGGCTCAATAAAGGGGGTGATGAAAAAATATTTAATTTTTACTCGTGGCTTTGGTTCCAGAAACAAGGTTTTTCTTTCGATAGGGCAGATAGTAATATGGACCCAGAAGATGTTCAACTTAGGACTGTGTCTGAAATATTGTATAATGATTTTTTAGCTCAACAAAAGGTAAAAATTATAGACTTCAAAGTTCATCTTAAGAAAGATTAGTCAGGCGTGACTTTTCCAGATAAAGCGAGAGTATTTCGTGAACCGCGTCACCTACGATCGAAGGAGTTATTCCGTTTCAAAGATTGATTCCCTCAAGGAACCACTATTTTGCAGGCAGCACAACAGCTTGATTGAACCTGTTTTTTTCTACCATCCTTGTTTGGTCATTGAAGAAAACTGCCGCATGTGTCTGGACGAAATGGAAAACTCTCCTAAACCGATCGCCAGTTGTGCCACGCCTGTATCTGAAGGCATGGATCCATACCCATTCCCCCACCGTTCACGAACATATAACCTTCCAGAAATGGGGCAAATTTTTCAAGCTTAAATCATAACATGTCCGCCGTTGAGGCTGAGGGTAGATCCGGTAATAAAACCTGCGTCATCTGATGCCAGGAAAGTAACGCCCCGCGCAATTTCATGGGTTTCTCCCAAGCGACCTACCGGAATTTGTTGAATAATTTTGTTGAGGATATCTGGCGAGATGGATTGAACCATCTCAGTATTAATATAGCCGGGACAGATCGCATTCACAGTAATTCCTTTACGCCCACACTCAAGTGCTAACGCTTTTGTAAAGCCGAGGATACCCGCTTTGGCTGCACAATAATTTGTTTGGCCTGCTTGCCCCCTTTGCGCATTGATTGAGGAAATATTAATAATACGGCCAAAGTTTCTCTCGCGCATCCCTTCAATAACCAGGCGAGACATATTAAAACAGGATATAAGGTTTGTATGGATAACTGCTCTCCAATCTTCAGGAGTAGCTTTATGAAGCATGACATCTTTGGTAATCCCGGCATTATTAACCAGAATATCAATCTCGCCCAAACGTTCTCGTACTCGTTGTATTCCCTGTTGACAGGCTTCGTAATCTCCCACATCCCACCTGAAAACTTCAAGTCCATGAGTACGCTTGAATTGTTCCGCGTTTTCCTCGTTTCCGTGATAAGTTGTACCTCTGTTAGCGCCGGAG